>JAAYSB010000299.1 GCA_012518475.1 Intrasporangiaceae bacterium
TCGGCTGTGAGTCCTCCGTGGACCGGCCCCGGCTGGACGATGGTGCTCCGCGGAGCGGTGATCCAGCCGAAGCGTCGGCCGGGGGAGTCCAGCGTGGGTCGCCCGCCACCGGTGACGCCCTGGCAGATCTCCTCGATCGTCGTCAGTGCCGCGCAGACGGCTTCGATGTCGATCTGCGGGGCAAGGGCCCGTAGTCGTTCGGCATCGACGGACTGGGCGGACCTGAGGAAGTCCGCCTGCTGGGAGTAGAGCGCGACGCCGACGTTGACGAACTCCTCGCGCTCGATGCGCGGCACGCAACGCAGCACAACGTACTGGTACGGGAACAGGGTCACGGGAGTCCCTCCGTCCAGACCGCCTGCGCATCACGCCGGGCTCGCAGATGGTCCAGGTATGCGGCGCGCACCGCATCCGGGCCGGCCAGCTGCTCGGTCGGCTCGAGCCACTCCTCCGGGACCAGCCCGATGACGTCCTGGAGAACGTCGTCGGTGAGGGTCGCCGCGAGCTCGTCGCCGATGCTCCGCACCGGTGCTGCCACCTCGGCCAGCACATGGCTGCTCGCGTCGAAGGCGCGGGTGCTGAACGCGGCGGCGTCGGGTGCCTTGCGGACCCACGAGTGATGGAACCACAGCGATGCCCCGTGGTCGATCGCATAGGGCTGCCCGTGCCAGACGACGATGTTCGGGTTGGCCCAGGTCCGGTCCACGTTGAGGGCGAAGGCATCGAGCCAGAGGATCCGGGCGGCCAGGCCGGGAGTCGGGGGACGGGACCCGTCATAGCCGAACGATCCTGGCAGGAAGTCGCTGCCGAGATTCGTCCCGACGCTGGCCTTGAGCAGGTCCTGGACCTCCTCGTCGCGCTCGTACTTCGTCAGGGCCTCATCGAGCGTGACGACGACGAGCTCGGGCGTGGGGATCGCGAGGACACGCGCGATCTCGCTCGTGATCACTTCTGCGACAAGGACTTTCAGTCCCTGACCGGCGCCACGGAACTTCACGACATACGTACCGTCGTCGTCGGCTTCCATGACGGCCGGCAACGACCCGCCCTCGCGCAGGGGCGTGACATATCGCAGCGCACTGACACGCGGAAGCCGCTCGGGTAGGGACGACACCCTGCCAGCGTAGTCAGCCGAGCCGGGCCGGCTTCGAACATGTTCAACGAAGGCCCGGCGGAGTCCGGAGGCGCACGGGGAGGGATTTCGGTGCCCGGAGCAAAGCGTGCTAATCTTGCCGATCGCGGCGCCCGGCAGGGAGCCGCACGTCGAGCGCTCAGCGATGAGCACTCGATCACCCTCGTCCGGGTGGCGGAATGGCAGACGCGCTAGCTTGAGGTGCTAGTGTCCTTTATCGGACGTGGGGGTTCAAGTCCCCCCTCGGACACCACCGAATGTGGCCCCTGAACAGCGGAAACGCTCAGGGGCCACATTGCTTTTGTCGCCATGGGGGCACCATGGGGGCACAGGCAGTAGCTGGGGATGCACCGATGACACCTAACGAGGGTCAGAGGAGCACCGAAATGGCATGGATCGAAGAGCGCACCCGGGCAGACGGTGGAGTCTCCGCCTGCGTCGTCTGGCGCGAGGATGGACACCGCGGCAGCCCTCGCCAGAGGGAGACTTTCAGCGCCGGCAGCGATGCCCAGAACCGGGCCCGAGCCGAGGGCTTCAAGCAGATGGTCGACGCCGCCGGGCAGCACTGGCCCGAGGGCTGGGTCAAAGGCCAGGGCTTCGTCCGCCCCCGCGATGACACCCCCTGGCAGCCAACGCCGTCGTTCGCCGTTGTCGGGGAGAAGTATGTCCGCCAGATCGTCGACCTGTCCCCGGGGCAGCGCAAACGGTACCTCGCCCAGATCTCGACCCTCGTCGACCTCGAGGTGCGAGGCGTGCGCATCTTCGACCGACCTATCGATGCCATCACCGAAGGCGACATCAAGGCCTGGCTGATCGACTGGGACCGCGCACTGAAGACCAAGGCCAACTACCACGGACTGCTCTTCGGTGTGTTCACTCATGCCGTCGAAGAGGGCTATCTGCGCACGAACCCGTGCGCGCGCACCGCCCCGAAACGCTCCCGGGTCCGGCAGGCCCAGGCAGAGCTGCGGTTCCTGACCGAGGAGGAACTGAACACCGCCGTCCGGCTCGCCGGCGACGACGGAGACCTGCTGACCTTTGCCGTGGGCACAGGTCTTCGCTTCGGTGAGGTCACGGCGCTGTGGTGCAGCGACATCGACCTCGCGCACGGCACCGTGCGGGTGAACAAAGCCTGGAAGCGCGACGGAGAGCACGGTGAGGGCGAGACACCCGGGTGGTTGAGGAAGCAGGTGGGTGCCAAGCACGTGATGCGCCAGCACCACCTCGGCAACCCCAAGACGCCCAAGTCCCGACGCACGATCAGCATCTCCCCGGCGCTCGTCGAACTGGTGCGGCCACGAGTCGAGCGCCGCCCCGCTGACGACTTCGTCTTCACCTCGCCCACGGGGCTCGCGCTGCACAACAGCGACTTCTATGAGCGAGTCTGGCTGCCCCTGGGCGCGGCCCTGAAGAAGTCGGGCATTGCGCCGTTCCGGTTCCACGACCTACGCCACACCCACGTGGCATGGCTTGTCGCCGGGGGCGCACCCCTGCCGCACATCCAAGCCCGGCTGGGCCACGAGTCGATCACCACCACCATCGACACCTACGGCCACTTGCTCCCGGTCGGTGATGAGTTGATCTCGGAGATCATCGACACCGCCCTGCGAGGTGGCCGCATCCGACCGTCTTTGCGACTGGTCGGCGACTGAAGGAGCTCTGCTCACAAGCGGGAGCGAGCGCTGGACACCCGACGCGTCGGCAGGGCAGTCAGGTTCGCAGGCACCAGAACCGGCTGCTCGCCGGCCTCGATCAGTTCCTCGAGGTGCTCTGGCCGGAAGCGCACGTGCTTACCGATCCGCGTGCAACGCACACGACGCGTCCGGACCGCCTCCGCTACCCAGCGCTGTGGCACGTTGAGATAGGAAGCGGCTTCGGCAATCGTGAACAGGTGCTGCTCAACCGGACCGCTCTCAGACCGGACGGACATGAGCCTCTCCTCTCCTCCTGGGCTGACACGATGCCCGATGTGGCACGGTCACAGCGTCTGCGATGGTCGGGTGTCGCCGCGTCGGTGGTGCAAGGCGGCCTGGAAGTCGATCCGGCTCTCGGCGGCGCCCGGGCGTGTGACGTCTCGGGGCGGTTGAGGTCGCAACAGGTTGCTGGCGAGGTCGATGAGTGCGGCTTTCAGCGGGCCGGTCATCGGGATGAACCTCTTACGGATGACATGTTCCAGGGTCCCGTCGCGGTCCTGGAGTCCGAGGACGTTGGCTCGCTGGAAGTAGAGACGCTGAGTGATGCCGTAGCGCAGCGCGTGAGCGACGCGTTCGTCGATGCCGGCGCTGATGCGTTCCAGCTGCCGGGTGTGAGTGGGGTCGGTGAGTGCGTCGTGGCGGAGTTGCTGGATCCGGCTCGCGGCGATGGAGCCTTGGCCTGCGGCCAGGCCCCCGGTACCGACGTTGCCGCCGATGTCGCGGGTCTGCTGGACGAGCCTTGCGTAGGTCAGGCCCCGCTGCGCCCAGCGGGCAGCGCGTGGGGGGTCGGAGACGGTGAGCCGCCTTGCTGCTTCGTGCGACAGGCAGCGTTGGGAGTCAAGGACCACGCGCAGGCTGTGGGCGTTAGGGATGGTGCGCAGGTGGATCCGGAGGTTGTGCTGGGCCTGCAGCACACCCGCGATACCGGGCAGCGCTGGCCCATCGACGAGCTGGACGGGCGGGGCCCAGCCAAGGTGGTCGATGGAGTAGGAGGGGTCGCTGTAGCGGGAGTACGTCGCGCAAGCCTCCGCCGCGCGGGCCAGTCGGGTCGGGTTCGTGAGGTGCTGCCAGCCCGGGATGCCGTCGTAGCGGCGGTCCAGAGCGAGCAGGGCTTCGGTGACCTCGGCGACGTCGTGCACGAGGGTCAGTGCCTGTGCTTTGGATAGCCTGCCGTAGCCGGCCCCGGCGGTGAAGTCGTGCTCACCGAGAGCGCAGGCGCGGGCGGCGTGCCGCCAGAGCTCGACCAGCCGGAATGGCTGGGTGGTCGTCAGCTCCTCGAGCGTGGGTAGTCCTGCGTGATCACTGGCGAGGGTGTTGCCCAGTCGGTGGTGCAGTTCGTCGACCGGCCCGCGGGTGCGCCTGGTCA
>JAAYSB010000300.1 GCA_012518475.1 Intrasporangiaceae bacterium
CAGGGGGGAGCGGGCCGGAGTCGGCAGGGCCGGCAGCGTCCACTGCGGCACCAGCCGCTCGATGGCGCGCCACAGGATCCGCTCTCCCACGGTGAAGACCAGGGTGAGAGCGACCGTGGCCAGGATGTGGAACGCGACCATGCGGGGGTCGACTGCGACGGAGATCTCGCCGCCGGATGAGGTCTGTGCGCTCTGCACGACGGGCTCGAGGGCGGACAGTCCGATCACGTCGAGGCCGTGGTGGCCGTGGCCCCCGGCAGCCACCGGTGCCAGCGAGCCCGCCTGGGCAGAAGCGCCGGCGATGGGGCGCGGCGGTGCATGCGGGGCATGCCCGGCGCTGAGGGCGAGGTGGGTGAGGACCTGGCCGGTCGCGAGGATCCCTGCCGTGACGGTGACCGGGACCGGCCGCAGCGTTGCGACCCACGCGAGGGCGACGACGCTGAGCAGGAGAGGGACCGAGACGAGGGAGAGGTGGGCGGTGCCGTCGGCGCTCGTGTGCGCCAGCCAGCCGACGGCGATCCCGGAGCCGCCGAGGACGAGCGCACGCACCAGTCGCGGGCCTCCCCGCGACGGCTCGAGCACTTGACCCCGCATACCCCATACCGTATCCCTCGCCGGCGCGCCCGGTCGACCGGGTCCACGGTCCGGTCCACCCCAGTGCGGCTTGTCGCGTCCACGCCTTCCGATCGCTTAGGGTCGAACGATCCGACTCATCCGACTCGCACCAGGAGGCTGTCATGGCTGATCCCGCCCGTGCTCGCAAGGTCGCCGACCGCATCAAGGTCGTCGTCGCCGCCAACCTGGAGTCACTCATCAAGGACCCCGACCTCGGGTTCGTGACGATCACCGACGTCAAGGTCACCAACGACCTGCAGCACTCGCAGATCTACTACACGGTCTTCGGGGACGAGGGACAGCACGCGAAGACGGCCGAGCTGCTCGCCAAGAACCGGGGCCGGATCCGCTCCCTCGTCGGCCGCCAGCTCGGCATCCGGCTCACGCCGAGCGTCGAGTTCTTCGCCGACGCGATCCCCGAGTCCGCTGCTGCCATCGAGGACCTGCTCCGCGAGGCCAAGGAGCGCGACGCTGCGACGGCCGCTGCCGCCAGCAGTGCTGCCTATGCCGGAGACGAGGACCCGTACAAGAAGGACCCGGTCGATGAGGACGCTGAGGGCCCCTCGGCTGACGCCGAAGAGAGCGTCGACGCCGGCCGGTGAGCGACCAGGAGTCCATCGACGGCATCATCGTCGTCGACAAGCCCCAGGAGTGGACGAGTCACGACGTCGTCGGCCGGATGCGCCGCCTGGCTCGCACCCGGAAGGTGGGGCACGCCGGCACCCTCGACCCGATGGCCACCGGGGTGCTCGTCCTCGGGGTGAACAAGGGCACGAAGCTGCTCACCTTCCTCGTCGGCTGCGACAAGGACTACACGGCGACGATCCGCCTCGGACAGACGACGAACACCGACGACGCCGAGGGTGAGATCACCTCCGTGAGCGGTGCCAAGGATGTTGCCGACGAGAGGATTGAGGCTGCCGTCGCCGACCTCACCGGCGAGATCCAGCAGGTGCCCAGCACGGTGAGCGCGATCAAGATCGACGGACAGAGAGCGTATGCGCGCGCCCGTGCCGGCGAGGACGTCACCCTGGCCGCGCGGCCGGTCACCGTCTCCCGCTTCGAGGTCCTGGCTCGCCGCGACGGATTCGTGGACGACCTGCCCGTCACCGATCTCGACGTCGCGGTGACCGTCAGCTCCGGAACATACGTCCGGGCGCTGGCCCGTGACCTCGGCGCGGCCCTCGGCACCGGAGGACATCTCACCGCCTTGCGGCGGACCAGGGTGGGCGGCTTCGAGGAGTCCTCCGCGCATACCCTCTCCGCCCTGACCGAGCTGAGCGAGGGGGAGGTGGCGCTGCCGATCATCCCGCTCGCCGAGGTCGCGAGGCGCTCGTTCCCGGTGCGTGAGCTGACCGAGGACGAGGCCCGGGCCCTGTCGTACGGCGCCCGGATCGAGTCAGCGGGACGAGGTCGGGACGCGGTGGCGGGCCTTGCTCCCGACGGCCGCCTCATCGCCATGCTCGACGAGTCGGGATCCAGAACCCGGTCCCATGTCGTGTTTGCTCCTGCGAGTTCGTAGACTCACGACGTGCACCGCTGGACCGACCTCGCGCAGACGCCTGACTCACTCACCCCGTGTGTGGCGACGTTCGGCAACTTCGACGGCGTCCACCGCGGCCACCAGGGCATCATCAACGCCGTCGTCACGGCCGCTCGGCGCCACGGCGTCAAGGCGCTCGCCGTCACCTTCGATCCGCACCCGGTGACCCTGTTTCACCCGGAGCAGGCTCCTGAGCTCATCACCCCAGGGCACCTCCGCGAGGACCTGCTCGAGGCCCTCGGCCTCGACGGACTGCTCACGCTGCACTTCGACCGGGAGTTCGCGAGCCAGACGGCCCGCGAGTACATCGAGTCGACGTTCGTCCGCGGCCTGCAGGTCAAGGCTCTCGTCGTCGGCGAGGACGCCAAGGGGTTCGGGGTGAACTACAGTGGAGATGTCGACCTGCTCCGTCAGCTCGGCGAGGAGCACGGCTTCGAGGTCATCGTCCTCGACGACATGGGCGACACCGAGCGCTGGTCCTCCTCGAGCGTGCGGGCGCACCTCACAGCGGGGGAGGTCGCCGAGGCCGCCGCGGTGCTCGGGCGGCCCCACCGGATGGTGGGGGAGATCGTCCACGGGGACCACCGCGGCCGCGAGCTCGGCTTCCCGACCGCCAACATGAGCCCAGACAGTCTTGGTCTCATCCCGGGCGACGGCGTCTATGCCGGTTGGCTGACCCGCCTCGAGCGACCCCTCGACGACGTGGAGCGCACCATGCCGGCAGCCATCTCCGTGGGCACGAACCCGACGTTCGAGGGCCGCCGACGCCGTCGGGTCGAGTCGTATGTCCTCGACCGGACCGACCTGGACCTCTATGACGAGACCGTCATGGTCGAGTTCATCGAGCACATCCGGCCGACCCTGAAGTTCGACTCGATCGATGAGCTCCTGACCGCGATGAACGACGACGTCGAGCGCTGTCGACGGGTGCTCTCCTCGGCGATCGTGCCGCCGGCACCCGTGCCCGACTAGCCGACCCGGACCCGCGGGCCTGTGCGAACCCTCGCGACCCCCGACCTGGACCACCGCCCAGCCTGGTGGCGGGACGCGGACTGGGGTCTGGTCATCGGCGCGCTCGGACTGTCCCTCATCGGGGCGCTGCTCGTGTACTCCGCGACCCGGGCCGACTCCGGCACGACCTATCTGATCCGGCACCTGGTCAACCTGGCCATCGGCATCTCGCTCGCGGCCGTCGTCATGCAGATCACTCCGCACGCGCTGCGGGTGCTGTCTCCCCTCGCGTATCTCGGCGGGCTCGGCGGACTCATCGCCGTCCTCGGCCCGCTCGGGTCGACGATCAACGGATCCCGCTCCTGGATCCAGGTGCCGATCGGCATGTCGATCCAGCCGTCGGAGCTGACCAAGATCAGCGTCATCCTCGCCCTGGCGACCCTCTTCGCCGCCCCTATCGACCGGGGTGAGCGGCTCGGTCTCGGCCGGCTCGCCCTCGGTGCGGTGCTCGCGGGCGTGCCGATCCTCCTCGTCCTGCGCCAGCCCGATCTCGGCTCCGCGGCGGTGCTGGCGGTCCTCGTCGGCGGCATGTTCGTCGTCACCGGGATCCGGGCCCGGTGGATCCTGCTCGGTATCGTCCTCGCCGCGGGGGCTGCTGTTGCCGCCTGGTTCTCGCCGCTGCTGTCTGCCTATCAGCGCGACCGGATCACCGTCTTCCTCCACCCCGAGACCGATCCGCAGGGGATCGGCTACCAGATCACCCAGGTCGCCATCGCCATCCGCCGCGGAGGATGGACCGGAACCGGGCTGTTCGAGGGCCCGTCCACCCAAGGTGGCTTCATCCCGTTCCAGGAGACCGACTTCGTCTTCTCCGTCGCCGCCGAGGAGCTCGGATACCTCGGGGCTCTCGGCATCATCATCGTCTATGCCTTCCTCGTCGGGCGCACGGTCCTCGTGGGGATCAGGGGCAACGACGCGTTCACCCACCTCGTCGCCGCGGGTGTGGCGACGTGGTTCACCGCGCAGGTCGTCGAGAACATCGGGATGAACCTCCAGCTGACCCCGGTGACCGGTCTGCCTCTGCCGTTCCTGTCCTACGGTGGGTCCTCGATGTTCGCCTGCTGGCTCGCGATCGGGCTCGTCCTCAGCGTCCATCGGCACCGGCCGCGACGCTGAGCCGCCGTCGCCGCAAAGATGTGACGGCTTCGTGACGTGCAGCGCGTCACTACCAGTGAGCGATCGCTTAGTTGGTGTGAAACGATGGGCAGGAGTCTGTCGTCGACGACAGACGAACCCCCGCACAACCAGCGCGAAAGTGGACAACGATGCCCGCACTGCAAACCATGAAGACCCCGGCGGACGAGAAGTACGACCCGAGGCTCCTCTCCGACCGCGTCCCCAGCGTCGGTCACCTCTTCCGTGACCGCGTCGCCAAGACCCCCAACGACAAGGCGTTCATGTATGCCGTCGTCAAGGACAGTGGCGACGAGTGGGTCGACGTCACCTGGGGTGAGGTCAAGGAGACCGTCTACGGCCTCGCCGCCGGCCTGATCTCACTCGGCGTCGAGGAGGAGGACCGCTGTGCGATCGCCTCCGGCACCCGCTACGAGTGGGCCCTGGCCGACCTCGCCAACATGTGCGCCGGTGCGGCCACGACGACGATCTACCCGACGACGATCGCCGACGACGTCGCCTACATCATCTCCGACTCCGGCAGCGTCGTCGTCTTCGCCGAGGACCAGGCCCAGGTCGAGAAGCTGCGTTCCATCAAGGACCAGATCCCGGACGTCAAGAAGGTCGTCATGCTCGACGCCTCGGCGGACGGCAGCGACGAGTGGGTCATCAACCTCTCCGACCTCGAGGCCCTCGGCCGCGACCTGCTCAGCCAGGACGACGGTGCCGTCGACTCCCGCATCGACAACCTCACTCCGGAGAAGCTCGCGACGATCATCTACACCTCCGGCACGACCGGCCGCCCCAAGGGTGTCCGACTGCGCCACGACGCGTGGACCTACGTCGGGGCCGCCGTCGACGCCATCGACATCATCACCCCGGACGACCTGCAGTACCTCTGGCTGCCGCTCGCCCACGTCTTCGGCAAGATGTTCCTCACCCTGCCGCTGCAGATCGGCTTCCCGACCGCGATCGACGGCCGGGTCGACAAGATCGTCGACAACGTCGCCGTCGTCCGCCCGACATTCATGGGCGCCGCCCCGCGGATCTTCGAGAAGGCCTACGCGAAGATCCAGATGATGATGGAGTCCGAGGGCGGCATCAAGCTCAAGCTGTTCCGCTGGGCCGAGGGCGTCAGCCACCAGGTCGCCGAGCTGCGCGGCCAGGGCAAGGAGGCCTCCGGCCTGCTCAAGCTCCAGCACGGCCTCGCCGACAAGCTCGTCGTGAGCAAGATCCGCGAGCGCTTCGGTGGCCGGGTCCGCTTCTTCATCTCCGGCTCCGCCGCGCTCAACCAGGACATCTGCCGCTGGTTCGACGCGATGGGCATGCTCATCGCCGAGGGCTACGGCCTGACCGAGTCCAGCGCGGCGAGCTTCGTCAACCGGCTCGGCGCATACCGCCACGGCACGGTCGGCTGGCCGCTGCCCGGCACCGAGGTCAAGATCGCCGACGACGGTGAGATCCTCATGCGCAGCCCCGGCATCATGGAGGGATACCACAACAAGCCCGACGCGACCGCCGAGGCCCTCGACGACGACGGCTGGTTCCACACCGGCGACATCGGCGAGATCGACGAGCGCGGCTTCCTGCGGATCACCGACCGCAAGAAGGACCTCTTCAAGACGAGCAACGGCAAGTACGTCGCACCGTCGATCATCGAG
>JAAYSB010000301.1 GCA_012518475.1 Intrasporangiaceae bacterium
CCGCCATGCCGTGCCGGATGATCCGCAGCATGAGGAGCGGGTCGATGTTGCCGCCGGAGAGGACAGCGACGACCGGCCCCTCCCACGACTCCGCGGAGCCACCGAGGAGGCGAGCGACGGCCACACCACCGGCCGGCTCGACGACGAGCTTGGACCGTTCGAGCAGATGCAGCAGCGCCCGCGAGATGCTCTCCTCGCTCACGGTGTCGACCCGTTCGACGTTGCGCTGGACGAGCTGGAACGGGACGTCCCCGGGCAGCCCGACGGCGATGCCGTCCGCCATGGTGTGCATGGACTCGCACGCGATCGGATGTCCCGCCTCCAGTGACGAGGGGTATGCCGCCGCACCTTCGGCCTGCACGCCGACGATGCGGACGTCCGGCTTGAGCGCCTTCATGACGACCGAGATGCCGGCGATGAGCCCGCCCCCACCGACGCCGACGACCACCGTCCTGACGTCCGGGCACTGCTCGAGGATCTCGAGTCCGCAGGTGCCCTGGCCGGCGACGATGTCCGGGTGGTCGAACGGGTGGATATAGACCGCTCCCGTCTCGCGCGCATACTCCTGCGCGTGCGGCATCGCCTCGTCGAGGGTGTGGCCGACCTGCTCGATCTCGGCTCCGTAGGCGCGCGTCGCGTTGACCTTGGGCATCGGCGCCCCGACGGGCATGTAGATCTTGGCCCGGATCCCGAGCATCTGGGCGGCGAGGGCGACGCCCTGGGCATGGTTGCCGGCGCTGGCCGCGACGACGCCGGAGGCCTTCTCCTCCTCGGAGAGCCGCGAGAGCCGGGTGTAGGCGCCGCGGAACTTGAACGAGCCGGCGCGCTGGAGGTTCTCGCACTTGAGGGAGACCTCGGCGCCGATGCGGTCGCTGAGGGCTCGGCTGAACTTCAGGGGGGTGGCGCGCATGACGCCGTCGAGGTTCTCACGCGCGGCGAGGACGTCGTCGAGGGTGACGTCGGGGACCGTCTCGCTCACTCCGCCGCCTGACGGCAGAGGCAGAACGGGTGTCCTGCGGGGTCGAGATAGACCTTGAATCCCCCGTCCTCCGACGGCTGCTCCTCAGCCACGCGCCCGCCGAGGGCGAGGACGGCGGGCTCGGCCGCGTCGATGTCGTCGACGCCGAGATCGAGGTGCATCTGCTGAGGGTGCGACCCTGTCGGCCAGGTCGGGGCGACGTAGTCCGCAACCCGTTGGAAGGACAGGCTGCGACCCCCGTCGGGGTTCTCGCGCGTCGCGTGACCGTTCGGCGCCACGAGGTCCACCCACTCGTCGCCCTCGGACGGCTCGACCTCCCAGCCGAGCAGCGCGGCATAGAACGACGCGAGCTCCTGCGGGTCCGGACAGTCGAGGACGGTGGCGAGGAGCAGCGGACGGACGTCGGCGGTGTCGTCGGTCATGGGTCCAGCCTAGGACCCTCTGCGGGGCCCTGTCCGGCGATGACGCGCGCCGCGAGTGCCCGGGCGGCAGCCGGCCGGTGCTGTGCGAGCAGCCCGACGGCGAAGAGCAGGTAGGCCCGGTCGACCACTGCCCGCGCCCGCTCGGGCACCCGCCAGCCGCCCCCGTGGTCGGCGGTCAGGGCGGCGATGACGTCGCGGGCTGCATCCGGGTCGTTGTGGCGCAGGACCCCGCCCGAGCCGACGACGAGGCCGACGTCCCCGAGTGGCTTGGGTGACTCGGAGGGGGTATGCGGTCGTCCGTGGCGTCGGGCGGCGATGACCACGGCGGCGCGCGCCAGGGCGAGGTCGAGGTCGGTCTCGGCCGGGCTCTGCGGGAGGTGACCGGGGTCGGCCGAGACACGCCGCGCATACCCCTCGAGGTCGGCCGGCACGTCGAGTCGCTCCCGGGCTGCAGCCTCGATGACCCCGGCAGCACTCCACCGCATCCCGAGGTCGGCCTCGACCGTCCGTTCCTGCCAGAGGCGGCCGACGACCTCGCGCTCGATCTCGGCATCCTCCCCCTGCGGGACGAGTGCGGAGTAGACATCCGTCGTCGCTCCGCCGACGTCCACGACGATGACGTCGCCGTGGACGTCGGCGAGGACGGCGACCCCCGTGAGGACGGCGTCCGGGGTGGCAGCCCGGACGAGCGAGGCGAACTCCGTGCCGCTCGAGAGGCCCTTGCCGCCGATGACGTGCTCGAGGAAGACCTCGCGGATTGCGGCCCGGGCCGGGTGCGGGTTGATCGCCCCGATCCGAGGGACGACGTTCTCGGTGATGACGAACCGGCGTCCGGTCGAGGCGAGGGTCTCCGCCACGTCTGATGCTGCCTCGCTGTTGCCGGCGACGACGATCGGGACGGTGATCCGCGCCTTGGCGAGACGGGCGGCGTTGTGCCGCAGCACATCCGAGTTCCCGCCGTCGGTGCCCCCGACGAGGAGGACGATGTCAGGTCGGCTCTGACGAAGCGCTCTCACACCCGGTGCGTCGAGCTCTCCGGAGGCGACGTGCTCGATCCGGGCACCGGCCGAGAGCCCGACCCGATAGCCGGCCTCCCCCGTCACGTCCCGCTCGAACCCGACGACGGCGAGGCGCAGTCCCCCGCCGGCGCTCGAGCAGACGAGGGTCTCCCCGGGCTCGGTGGGCAGCTCGGCCCGCAGCGTCGCGATGCCCTCGAGGACGTCGGTGTCCACCGTGGTGCGGGTCGAACCGCTGTGCAGGACAGCACCCGACTCCCCGTCGACGAGCACCCCCTTGGTGAAGGTGCTCCCGACATCGACGCACCACACCGGCTCGACACCCC
>JAAYSB010000026.1 GCA_012518475.1 Intrasporangiaceae bacterium
GGCGGGTGGAGCCACCTCCGCCCGCCGACCCGTCACAGTTTGGTGTCGACCAGCCCCGACCCTTCCTGCATTGTCGACAATCGCGCTAGCGTGAGAGCCGTTGCGGCTCTCCGACCCGCACTCCCCACCCCACACAGGAGACAACGATGTCCACATCCCTCTTCGCCCGAGCGGTGCCCCGCCGCGCGGGCCTCGCAGCGGCCGCTGTGCTGGCGCTCACGCTCACCGCCTGTGGTGGCGACAGCACCGACACCGCCGACGACACCACCCCGGATGCGACCGGCGGCACCGCCGAGTCCACCGACACCGATGCTGAGGCTCCCGCCGAGCAGGTCGACCTCACCGTCGGCGTCATCCCGATCCTCGACGTCGCCCCGATCTATCTCGGTGTGCAGGAGGGATTCTTCGAGGAGGAAGGCCTCAACGTCACCCTCGAGCTCGCCCAGGGCGGCGCCGCGATCATCCCCGGTGTGACCTCGGGCCAGTTCCAGTTCGGCTTCTCCAACGTCGTCTCGCTCCTCCTCGCCGAGAGCAACGACCTGGGCATCAGGGCGATCGCCAACGGTGCGCAGTCCACGGACGACCCGATGGAGGACTTCGGAGCGGTCAACGTCCCGGGTGACAGCGACATTCAGGACCTCACCGACCTCGCGGGCAAGCGCGTCGGCGTCAACACCCTGAACAACATCCAGACGACGACGATCAACGAGATCGTCCGCAAGGCCGGTGGCGACCCCTCGACCATCACCTACGTCGAGCTGCCGTTCCCGGACATCGTGCAGGCCATCGCCAGTGGTGACGTCGACGCCGGTCAGCTCGTCGAGCCGTTCCGCACGATGTCGCTCAACAACGGTGACCGCAACCTCGGGTCCAACCTCGCCGGTGTCACGGACAACCTCGAGGTCGCGATGTACTTCACCTCGGCGACCTACGCCGAGGAGAACGCAGACATCGTCCAGCGGTTCACCGACGCGCTGAACAAGTCCCTCCAGTACGCCGACGAGAACCCGGATGCCGCGCGTGAGGTGCTCGGCACCTACACCAACATCGACCCGGCCGTGGCCGAGGCCGCTGTGCTCCCGCGCTGGCCCGGTGAGATCAACCGCGACTCGGTCCAGCTCCTCGGCGACCTCATGGTCGGCGACGGCCTCATCCCGTCCGTCCCGGATCTGGACACGCTGATTCCGTGACCACTGCTGCAACCACTGCCCCGGAGAGGCGGCGTCGCCGCCTCTCCGGGAGCAACTTCGCTCTCGGCGCCATCGGCCTGTTCTCGATCGGCGCACTGCTCGAGATCCTGCCGCGCATCGGCGTGATGGACCGGCGGTTCTTCCCGCCGTCCAGCGAGATCCTCACGATGCTCCTCCGGCAGCTCGGTGAACCGGGTTTCTGGACCGCCGTCGGCCAGACCATGCGGGGCTGGGCCATCGGCCTGACCATCGCGATGGTGGCCGGCGTCCTGGCCGGTGTGGTCATCGGCAGCATTCCCGTCCTGCGCGAGTTCACCGCCTCGACGATCGAGTTCCTCCGACCGATCCCGTCGGTCGCCCTCATCCCGCTCGTCGTGCTCCTCTACGGCACGAAGATCCAGTCCGCACTCATCCTCATCGTCTATGCCGCCTTCTGGCAGATCCTCGTCCAGGTCCTCTACGGCGTGGCCGACGTGGACCCCGTCGTGCGCGACACGGCCCGGTCGTACCGGTTCTCGCGGTGGACGCAGTTCAAGCAGGTCGTCTGGCCGACCGCGCTGCCGTATGTCGTCACCGGATTCCGGCTCGCTGCTGCCGTCGCCCTCATCCTCGAGGTGACCGCCGAGCTCGTCATCGGTGTGCCCGGCCTGGGTCGCAACCTCGGCATCGCGCAGAGCTCCGGTGCGGTCACCCTCACCTATGCGCTCGTGGTGGCCATCGGCATCATCGGCATCATCATCAACCTGTTCGCCCGCTACATCGAGCGGCGCGTCCTTCGGTGGCACCCCTCCGTCCGAAGGGATGTGGCGGCATGAATCTCAGCTCACTGGCTCGCCAGCTCCTCCTCGCGATCGCGCTGCCGATCGTCCTCCTCGTCCTGTGGTGGTTCATCTCGGCCAACAACACCAGCCCGTTCTGGCCGTCGCTCGAGACGATCTTCAAGGCCTTCCCCACGACGTGGACCGCCGACCGGATCATGGCCGACATCATGCCCAGCCTGGCCCGCCTGGCCCTCGGCTACGGTCTCGCCCTCATCATCGGCGTCGCCCTCGGCACTCTTATCGGTCTGAACCGCACGGTGCGGGCTCTCCTGGAGCCGGCGCTGGAATTCCTGCGGGCCATCCCGCCGCCGGTCCTGGTCCCGATCATCGCCCTGTTCGTCGGATACTCCGGCTGGACCGGCAAGATCGCCGCGATCGCCCTGGGCTGTCTCTGGCCGATCCTGCTCAACACGGTCGAAGGTGTCCGCGGCCTCGACGAGGTCCTCGTCGACACCTCCCGCACCTACCGGTTCCGCAAGCCGACGTACTTCTACCAGGTCGTCCTGCGCGGCTCCAGCCCCCAGGTGGCCACCGGTGCCCGGCAGGCGTTGTCCCTCGGCGTCATCATGATGGTCATCTCCGAGCTGTTCGCGGCGGACAACGGCCTCGGGGCCGCGATCGTCCAGGCGCAGCGCAGCTTCGCCATCCCGCAGATGTGGACCGGCATCATCCTGCTCGGTGTCATCGGCTTCCTTCTCTCCGTCATCTTCCGTGTGGTCGAGCACCGGGCCCTCGCCTGGTACCGCGGCCTGCGCCAGTCCGAACGAGGTTCCTGATCATGTCCATCGACACCACGCCCGCTCCCCGTGAGCGCATCGACACGACCACACCCGCTCTCGACGTCCGCGGACTGAAGAAGGTCTACACCGGCCACGGCCGCGACGTCGAGGCGGTCCGTAACCTCACCTTCACCATCCGCTCCGGTGAGCTGGTCTGCATCGTCGGACCCTCCGGTGCCGGCAAGACCACCCTGCTGCGCTGCATCTCAGGCCTGCTCGATGTCACCGACGGCGAGGTCGTGCTCGACGGCAAGAAGGTCACCGAGCCGCCTCCCGGGATGGCTGTCGTGTTCCAGGAGTACGGCCGCAGCCTCTTCCCCTGGCTCACCGTCCGGCAGAACATCGAGCTGCCGCTCAAGGAGAAGGGTCTGAAGAAGGCCGAGCGGGCGGAGAAGGTGCAGACCGCCATCGACGCCGTCGGCCTCACGGACAGCGCCGACGCCCACCCGTGGCAGCTCTCCGGTGGTATGCAGCAGCGCGTCGCCATCGCCCGCGCCGTCGCCTACGAGCCGTCGGTGCTCCTCATGGACGAGCCGTTCGCGGCGGTCGACGCCCAGACCCGCGCCGACCTCGAGGACCTCGTCCGAGACCTCTGGCACAAGTTCAAGGTGACCGTTCTCTTCGTCACCCACGACATCGACGAGGCGGTCTATCTCGGTGAGCGCGTACTCGTCCTCTCCCACCGTCCGACGGTGATCCTCGAGGACGTCAAGATCACCCTGCCCGATGAGCGCAGCCAGCTCGAGACGCGCTCCACCAAGGAGTTCGCCGACCTGCGGCACCACGTCTACGAGCAGATCCAGAAGGCCAAGCAGGGTTTCCGCCCCGACGGTGACACCGCCTGAGCCGAGCCCCCTCGCGCTACGTCGTCTCGATCGTGACGACCCCGGGGTTGCGAGCCGCGGCCTCGAGGTCGACGGTCTCGTCCTCGGGGTCCTCGCGCACCGGCGTGCCGGCGGCGACCACCCGGGACACGCAGGAGCACATCCGCGTGCCTTCCTCGCGCTGGGTGCGGGACAGGAAGACATCCCGGTGGTCGACCTGCCCGTCCAGCTCGAGCACGCGGACCTCGCACAGGCCGCACTCACCCTTGCGGCAGTCGAACATCATCTCGACGCCGAGTGACTCCAGCGCCTCGAGCATGGTCGTGTTCGCGTCGACCCGCGCCTCCACGCCGAGACGCGGGATCCGCACGATGAAGTCCTGCGGTGCCCACGAGCCGGAGTTGCCGAAGGTCTCGAAGCGCAGGTTCGTCGCCGGCAGCCCGTGGTGCTCCCACCCGCGCCGCACCTCGTCCATGAGGCGGATCGGTCCGCACAGATAGAGCTCGGTCGAGGCGGCGCGGGTGTCGGCGGCGATCTCGTCGAGCAGGGCGTCGACGTCCAGAGCCGATCCCTCGGCGTACACGCGCAGCCGGTCCCCGTGCTCGGCCTCGAGCTCGGAGAGATAGGCCATGACGTCCCGGGACCGGCCGACATAGACCATCTCGTAGTCCGCTCCTCGCGCCTTGAGGACGGCGGCCATTCCGACGAGGGCGGTGACGCCGATGCCGCCGGCGACCAGCACATACCGACTCGCGCCGACGCCGAGCGGGAAGTTCTGGAGCGGCTCGGTGGCCCGCAACGACGTTCCTGCCGAGAGGGTATGCATCGCGGCCGATCCGCCGCGGCTCGCCTTCACCTTGAGAACGGACAGGGCGATGAGATGACCGGTCGGGTCCACGTCGACGATCGAGTAGGACCGGGAGAGCGTCTCCCCGGACGGCTGCGGCACCTCGAGGTCGACATGGGTGCCCGGCTTGGCCTTCTGCCGGGTGGGATAGCGCAGCACGATGCGCCGGATCCCCTCGGCGACCTCGTCGTTGGACTCGACGGTGACGGTGTGCCAGACCTTCTTATTCTCGGCGGCCATGTCAGGCTCGGGTGTCCCGGCCCTCGGCCTGCATCATCCGCTCGAGGATGCGGCGCACCCACATGCCGCCCATGTCGATGTTCAGGGAGTAGAACTCGTGCTCGGGGTTGGCGTCGATGGCCTGCTGCTGGGCCATGAGCATCTCCTCGTCCTCGCCGAAGACACCATGGACCCCCTCGCGGAGCTGGGTCGTGATCGTCTGGCTCTCGAGGCGGTAGTTCCGCATGAACGCCCAGAAATAGTGCGACGTGCGGTCGGTCTCCGGCGTGATCGTGTTCATGACATAGCCGTTGACGCCCTGGCTGCGGTCACCCTCGGGGGCACCGGTGCCGGCCTTGGCGACGCCGACGTCGATGCAGATGGTCGAGGGGGCCTGGAAGCGGACGATCTGCCAGCGGTCGACCTTGCCCTCGTAGCCGGGGAAGCGGTCGCGAATGTTCTTGAGCCAGAACGGCGGCGGGTCGATGTCCCGCATCCACCGGGTGACGGTCACGGAGTTCTCGTCGTGCGTGGTGTTGAACTCCGCTTCGGAGAGCTCCTCCTGCCCGATCGACGACGAGTGGACGAACTCCTCGTGGGTGAGGTCCATGAGGTTGTCGAGGATGAGCTGATAGTTGCACTTGGCGTGAATCGTCTTGCCGTCCCCGGCCCACTCGTCGGAGGCCATCTGGTGCATATCCGGGATGGTGTCCGGGTCGGCCAGATCCGGGTCGCCGAGCCAGACCCACACATACCGGTGGCGCTCGACAGCGGGATAGGAGGGCACGGCGGCCGAGGGGTTGATCGTCTGCTGGGCGGGCATCTTCGTGCAGCGACCGGCGGAGTTGAACTGGAGGCCGTGGTAGGGGCACTGGACCTCGTCGCCGGGCAGGATCCTGCCCTTCGAGAGGGGCGCGAGCCGGTGCCAGCAGGCGTCGGCGAGCGCGACCGGGCGACCGTCCGAGGTGCGCCACAGGGCGAGGGGCTTGCCGCATACCGTCCGGGCGAGCAGGCCCTTGTTCGTCAGCTCGTAGTCCCACGCGGCGACGTACCAGGCGTTGAGCGGGAAGTTGAAGATCTTCGCGGTCGTCGTCGACGACGCCGCCGTCTCGACCGACGAGGTCTGCTGGGGGTCGGTCATGGTCACGGTGGACTCCTTCGTCCGGGGATCGCCAGGCTACTCCCGAGAGAATACCTATGGAGATAGTTATTTTCGACAGCCCCACAGTAGCTTCGGCACAGGTACGGTGACAAGGTCGCCGTACCGTGCCACAACCTGGCAATTGCCAGGTTGTGACACGGTGCTCCCAGACCGCTGACCGCCACCGAGAGCGAGGACCGCACCACCATGAGCCTGAGGTATGCGCTCATCGCCCTGCTCACCGGCCGGCCGATGACGGGCTATGAGGTGTCCAAGCGCTTCGGCGCCTCGGTCGGCCACGTGTGGCACGCGCCGGACTCGCAGATCTATCCTGAGCTGCGCCGGCTGGAGAGCGAGGGACTGCTCACCGGCGAGGACGTTCCGTGGGGGACCAAGGCCAGGACGAAGACGCGGTATGCGGTGACCGCCGCCGGCGAGGCAGCCTTCCGGGAGTGGATGAACAGTCCCGCCAGCCCACACCACTCGCGGGACCCGGCGTATCTACGGGCGGCCTATCTCGACTGGGCCGACCCGATGAAGGCGCGCCAGTACCTGTTGTCGCAGAAGCAGTTCCACACCGAGCGACTCGTTGTCCTCGAGGCGACCCGGGCCATGCTCGCGGACAGGACCCACCCGGTGCTCGCGGCCCGTCTCGAGTCGATCGACGAGGCCGAGCACGAGCGCATCATCGCGTTCCGCACCTATGCCTACGACGGCATGATCGCCCGGGAGCGGGCCGACCTGAAGTGGGTCGAGGACGGGCTCAGGCTGCTCGCCGCGAACGACTGATCCGAGGCGTGCGGGGCGCGTCGTGCGCCGGGTCGGACCTGACGAACATCGCGATGACGATGATGAGGACCGCGCCGACGGTGATCGCGGCCGGACCGACGAGCGATGCGCCTCCGGAGGCGAGGAGGAGTCCGGCGAGAGCCGGTGGGCCGAGGAGCTGGCCGACGCCCGATCCCTGGACCAGCGCGCCGGTGGCGGTCGGGATCCGGCGCGGGTCTCCCACCCGGTTGAGGGCGCCGAACAGGCTCGCTGGGATGAAGCCGGTGATGAAGGAGAACGCCATGGCTGAGGCGACGATGAGCGGGACCGACCCGTGATCGGCATAGATCCCCCAGGTCGTCACCGCGATGCCGAGGGCCCCGATGGGAACGGACCGGGAAACCGGCATGCCCTTCCCGGCGAAGCCTGCCGCCACGATGTTGCCCGGCACGTTGACGAGGATGGCGATGCCGCTGGCGATGCTCGCGAACCGCAACGAGGTGCCCGCCTCGACGAGCGCGGTGGGCAGCAGCCCGAGGACGCTGAGCCAGATCCCGGCATAGAGTCCGAAGATCGAGGCGAGGCGGAGCAGGTCGGCCCGGAAGCCGGGCGGGTCCTCCGTGACGACGCCGGCCGGCTGCCGGCTGCTGTGCAGTGACGGACTCAGCACCATGAGCACGATGGCGATGATCAGGCAGTTCAGGCCTGACCCGACCCACAGGCTCTGCCAGCCCCAGGTCGACAGGAGCGCGGGCGCGAACAGGACTGCGAGCCCACTGCCGAGCGGCATGAAGGTCGCCCACAGCGCCATGACGAACCGGCGGTCCGGGACGGTCGCCACGGTCCGTAGGAGAGCCGGCACCGTGAGCGTGACCGTCAGATAGCCGATGCTCTCCCCGGCGCGAGCCGCCAGGATGAGCAGCGGCTGGGTGAAGAACGCACCGACGATCGACAGCACCCCGAGCCAGATGAGAGCCAGCGTGACGACCCGGGCCGGTTCGAAGCGGCGCAGGACGAAGCCGAAGGGGTATGCGAACACCGCCGCAGCGACGCTGATGCTGGCCAGCATGAGGCCGGCCATGAACTCGGTGATGCCTAGCTCGTCGCGTAGTGCCGGGATCGCCGGGGCCACCTTGCCGATGTGGGCAGCAGCGATGACGCCGCAGCCGATGAGGATGAGGGCGACCAGCCAGCGGGTGCGGGTCGGTGCGTCCAGCGCGGGTTGGCCCACGGTCGGGGTCCTCGGCTCTCGGTCGGCGGCGGTTGGTGTGGAGGTCGGGCCTGGTCAGGGTTGGGGACAGCACGCTGGTGGGAGCCCACGAAGGGCTCCCACCAGCAACGGGGTCACGAGCGGGCTGAGCGCCAGTTGCCCTCGTAGGTCTTGCGGATGACGTCAGAGTAGGGCACCGGCGAGACGATGGCGCGGGCCTCGAACTGCTCGTGCGGCTCCACGCTCGCCTTGGTCGTGTTCGGGTCCTCGCCCCAGAGCACGCGCACCTCGGTGCCGTCCTCGAGGTCCGGGTCCACGGTCGCCAGGGACAGGCCGCGGCGTTCGTTGGAGCTGTAGCCGGTGAACATCGAGAAGCCGACGACCTTCCCGTCGCTGTCGAGGACCGAGTCGTAGTTCGCCGAGCCGTAGTTCGCGAGCGGCAGGTCGAAGAACTTGTAGCTCGGTCCGTCGACGTCGAAGAGCGACGCATAGATCTTCGTGAGGTCCTCAGGGTGCCAGGCGAGCGTGGCCTTGCGCCGCTGTGCAGCAGGGTCCATCTGCTCGAGCGCCTCGCGGCCGATGAAGTCGTGGTCGAACTTCACGAGGTGCCCGTAGCCGAGCTCCCAGGGCGTGAGGTAGTAGTCCTCGATGTTGTCCGACACGAAGGAGCCGGCGAGGGTGCCGGTCGCCTCATAGCTGTCGGTGCCGAGCCACTCGCGGTAGCCGCGCTCGGCCTCACCGGTGTAGATCGCCGGAAGCGGCGAGGGGATCCAGCCCGACTCGAGCGTGTTCGACGGATAGGCGCGGGAGCCGACTGGAACGAGCCCGAACTCCTCACCCTCCGTGAGGATGAACTCACGGACCTTCTCGTAGTCGGCGTACGGTCCCCAGATCTCGAGGCCCGGCGCACCGGCCATGCCGTGCCGGAGGGTGCGGGCGCCGTGCCCGTCGATCTCGATCGTCGACATGGTGAAGAAGCGGACCTTCTCCATCTCCCCGCCGTTGAGCTTCTCGATGATCGACCAGGCGTTGGGGCCCTGGATCTGGAAGCGGTAGTACTCGCGGGAGACCGCGTGGCCGTAGGGGCGGGAGGGTGAGCGGCGGTCGACGGTGATGTCGAGGTTGTCGTAGCCGCCGGTCTCGCCGTGGTACAGCAGCCAGTTCGCCGCCGGGGCGCGGCCGACATACACATACTCCTCGTCCTCCTGGCGGAAGAGGATGCCGTCACCGATGACGTGCCCCGACTCGGTGGTCGGCACATACTGCTTGGCCTTGTTCACGTCGAAGTTCGCGACGGAGTTCACGGCGGTGCGCTCGATGAGCTTGATGGCGTCCGGGCCGCGCATGAAGACCATGTCCATGTGGTGACTCTGGTCGTAGAGAACGGCGGTCTCGCGCCAGGCGCGCTGCTCCTTGATCCAGTTCTGGAAGTCGGCGGGCACGACGGGATAGATGTAGGAGCCGATCTGGGAGTTGCGGAGCAGGTCGACAGCGTTCGTCTCGTTGAGGAGCTCTTGCAGGTTGGTGGCCATGGTGCGGGGTGAACCTTTCATCTGTTGGTTGCGGTCGACCGGCTCGACCGCTCGGAGGTGGCAGCGAAGTCCATCGCCCAACGGGAGGTCGGGACGAGGCCGCCGAAGGTGTAGAAGTGCAGGCCGACCGCACCCGCTGAGGGCAGGTCGGACAGGTCTGCGGCGAGGTCGGAGACGAATCGGTCCGGACCGGCGGTCCCCATGAGGTTGGTGAGCGAGAAGCCGTACTTGCGGATGATGAGCGTGTTCGTCCCGATGCCGAATCTGCGGGCGAACCCGAGAAGGCGCTTGGCGTTGACCGGGCCGGGCGTGCCGACGCGGATGGGCGCGGTGATGCCGCGCTCGCGGACCTCGCGGATCCAGGAGCGGACCGCCTCGTGGTCGAAGCTGAACTGGGTGATGATCGTGGCCTCGAGGCCCTGCTCGTCGAGGGCGGCGACCTTGTCCGTGAGGTGGCGCCAGAGCACCTCGGACGGGATGTCGGGGTGCCCGTCCGGGTAGCCGGCGATGGAGACTCCGCGGACGCCGTGGCTGGTGAGGAGTCCGGACCGGATGACGCTGAGCGAGTCGGTGAACGGGCCTGCCGCGGTGGCGGGGTCGCCGCCGATCGTGCAGACCTGCTCGCTCGCTCCGGCCTCGGCGAGGCGGTCGAGCAGCTCGCTCAGCTCGGCCTCGGAGGTCAGTCGGCGGGCGGCGAGGTGAGGAACCGGGACGAGCCCGACCTCGCGAACGGCTCGGGCCGCGGCCACGCGCATCGGGTGGTCCTCGTTCCCGAGGAAGGTGATGTTGACGCGGGTTCCGGGCGGGACGAGCTGGGCGGTCTCGGCCAGGCTCGACACGTCCTTGGCGGTCATCTCGAGGGAGAACCCCTCGAGCAGACCGCCGTCCGTGAGCGCCTGGCGTGACGAATGCTCCACAACGAGCTCCTTTGCCGGTGTGTCGAGTCTCCTCGCCACAATACCTATCGCGATAGGTATTGACTAGGGGTCCGTCCTGCCCGCCTGCGCCGTGTCCCCGTGCCACAACCTGGCAATTACCAGGTTGTGGCACGGGTGCCGGCGATCCCGGGGGCAACGGGGACCCGGGGCTTCAGGCGCGGCCGAGGCCGCCGGCCCGCCCGCCGAGCTCGATCGAGATCCCGCGGGCCGCGTGCATGAGCGGGTCGCGCAGCCGGCGGACGGTGTCGCGTCGGGCGGCTGCCAGGACGATACCGAGGACAGCGTGCACCGGCCCGGCGGCACCGATCCGCACCGGCGCCGCGATGGCGACGGTCTCCTCGTTGAGCTGCCGGTCGCTCACGGTGTGGTGCTCGCGGCGGATCCGGGCCAGCTCGCGGCGCAGGTCCGCGGGATCGGTGCGAGTGAAGGGCGTCGAGGGGTGGAGCGGCTCGGAGAGCACGGCCTCCTGGATGTCGGAGGGGGCGAAGGCGAGCAGCACGCGTCCCATGCCCGTCGCGGCCAGGGGGAAACGGGCCGCGACCCGGGTGAGCAGGTCGACCGAGTGGTGTCCGGCGAGCCGTTCGACGAAAACGAGCTCGGTGCCCTCGCGGACTGCGAGCTGGACGTTCTCGTGGGTGCCTTCATAGAGGTCCTGCATGAACGGCAGGGCCACCTCGCGGAGCAGCTGTGCGCGCGGTGACGAGGTTCCCAGCTCCCAGAGCCGCAGGCCGATGTGCCAGTTCCCGTCGGAGGTCCGCTCGAGGGCGCCCCAGGAGGCCAGCTCGGCGACGATCCGGTGCGCCGTCGACAGCGGCAGCCCCGCCCGGCGTGAGATCTGGGTCAGGCTCTGGCCGGGCCGGTCGCGGCCGAAGGTCCCGAGGACGGCGAGCACCTTGCCGGCAGCGGTCAGCTGCTCAGTGTTCGCCCCCTGCTCGGGGTGGACTGCCGGCGTCATGGGAGACAGTCTCGCAGCAGCACGGGCCGCGAGATGGCGGAGATGACGGACTGGATCAGCGCGCACCTTTCCTCCCTGTGATCCCGGATCCCGGGCCAGCGCGTCACGTCTGCACCCTCTGCGCGAGAATCCGAGTATGCGAAGCGTCGCGGTTGCAGCCACCGGCCCCGTCGCTGTCGACGCTGCCCTCGGTGCCGTCCGCGCGGGGGGCAACGCGGTCGACGCGGCCCTGGCCGCCATGGTCGTCGCGATGACGACCGAGCCGGGGATCGTCTCGCCGATGGGCGGTGCCTATGTGACGATCTGGCCCGCCGGTGGCGAGCCCGAGGTCATCGACGGCAACGTCGAGATGCCCGGACGGGGCCTCGGCAAGGACCGGTTCGGCGGTGGGCTGTTCGAGTTCGCCCTCACCTACGGCGGTGGGATCACGGTGTATGCGGGGCCCGGCTCGGTCGCGACGCCCGGAGCCTGGGCGGCGATGGGTCTGGCGCACGAGCGGCACGGGACGGGGGAGTGGTCCCGGGTCCTCCACGACGCGATCAAGGCGGCGCGCGACGGCTTCCACGTCGGTTCCGCAGCGGCGTCCTATCTCCTGCTGACCCTCGACAACATCTTCGGCTGGGACGCCCAGACCGCGGCGGCGCTCACCGGGCCGGGCGGCAAGCTCCTCAAGGCCGGGGACCGGCTCCGGTCGCCGGACCTCGCCGACACCCTCGAGCTCATCGCCGAGAAGGGCTGGCGCGAGGTCTATACCGGAGAGCTCGGCCGTGCGCTCGCCGCCGACCAGGCGGCACGCGGCGGGCTCATCACCGCGGAGGACCTCGCGTCCTATGAGGCCAAGGTGCGAACCCCGCTGCGACTCACCGCCGGCGACTGGGACATCGCGACGAACCCGCCCCCGAGCGTCGGCGGCCCGATGCTCGCCGTCATGCTCGGCCAGCTCGTCGCTCGCGGCGGCACCGACTGGCGCGACGTCATCAAGGTCCAGGAGCACGTCCTCACCTATCGCACCGACGTCCACGACTTCTCGGCGGACCTCGAGGACGACGGCTACCGGATGCTCGAGGAGGTCCGGCTGAAGGGTCTCGCCGGCCTGACGACGTCGAGCTCGACCGCGCACGTGTCGGCGGTCGACAGCGACGGGACGGCCTGCGCCATCACCGCCTCGAGCGGCTACGGCTCCGGCGCGACGATCCCCGGCACCGGCCTTATGCTCAACAACTGCCTCGGCGAGCCCGAGCTCAACCGCCTCGGCCTGCACGCGCTCGCGCCCGGCACCCGACTCGCCTCGAACATGGCTCCCTCCGCAGGTCGCACCCCCGACGGCCGGGTCATGGCCATCGGCACCCCCGGTGCTGACCGGATCACGACGGCTCTCATGCAGGTCCTCGCCCGCCACTGCCTCATGGGCGTCGACATCGGCGAGGCCATCGGCCGCTCCCGCGCGCACGTCCGCGTCGTCCGCGGCGAGGCGACCCGGGTCGACTACGAGAAGGACCCCGAGATCGCCGCAGCGATCGAAAAGCTCGGTATGCCTGCGCTCGAGCACGACAACCACGCGATGTACTTCGGCGGCGTCGGAGCGGCGGTCCGCTCCGCCTCCGGCGTTCTCTCCGCTGCCGGCGATCCGCGCCGGGAGGCGGCGACCGGGGTGGCGTGACCGGCGCATACCCCATCCGCACCTAGGGTGGCGATGTGAGCCGATCGGGTATGCCTCGCGCGCCTTTCCGACGCGACCGCACCCCCGCGGAACGCGAACGGGAGCGGGCGGAGAGCCGCGAGGTCCTGCGGCTGGCTCTCCCGGCGTTCCTCGCCCTGGTGGCCGAGCCGCTCTTCCTGCTGGCGGACTCGGCGATCATCGGGCACCTCGGCACCCCACACCTCGCCGGTCTCGGTGTCGCGTCGGCGATCCTGCTCACCGCGGTCAACATCTTCGTCTTCCTCGCCTACGGGACGACCGCGACGGTGGCACGCCATCTCGGGGCGGGCTCGCGCGACAAGGCCGTTGCGGCCGGCATCGACGGCGCGTGGCTGGCCATCATCCTCGGGGCGGTCACGGCTGGCGCGATCGCTCTGCTCGCGGAGCCGATCTGTCGCGCCTTCGGTGCCTCGCCGGAGGCGATCGGGCATGCGGTGACGTATCTGCGGGTGTCGGCGATCGGCATACCGTTCATGCTCGTCGTCCTCGCCGTGACCGGGGTGCTGCGCGGGCTCCAGGACACGAAGACGCCGCTCGTGGCCAGCGTGCTGGGGTTCGGGCTCAACATCGTGCTCAACGTGTGGTTCGTCTATGGGCTGCACTGGGGGATCGCGGGGGCGGCGTGGGGCACCGTCATCGCGCAGTTCCTCATGGCCGTCGGGCACATCTGGGTGCTGCTGCGGGAGGCGCGGGCACTCAAGGCGCCGCTGCGGGCCCATCCGGGGCGCGTGCTCAAGGCCGCCCGCGACGGGGTGCCGCTGCTCATCCGCACCCTGGCGCTGCGGGCCATCCTCGTCGTGACGATGTGGGTCGCCGCCTCGCTCGGAGACGTGCCGCTCGCCTCGCACCAGATCGCGGCGACGATCTGGAGCTTCCTCGTCTTCGCGCTCGACGCGATCGCCATCGCCGCGCAGGCGCTGACCGGCAAGTCGCTCGGCGCGGGGGACGTCGAGGGCGCTCGGCGCGCGACGCGGCTGATGATCCGGTGGGGGCTCTGGTGCGGCGTCCTCGCCGGGATCCTGCTCCTGCTCGTCATGCGGTGGCTGCCGCTGCTCTTCACCTCCGACCCCGAGGTGCAGCGCGTGCTCGCGTCGGCGCTGCTCGTCGTCGCGCTGTCCCAGCCGTTGTCCGGCTATGTCTTCGTCATCGACGGGGTCCTCATCGGTGCCGGCGACACCCGCTGGCTGGCCAAGGCGATGGTCGTCAACCTCATCCTCTATCTCCCGCTCGTGCTCGGGGTCTGGGCGCTCGGGCCGTGGCTGCTCTCCTCCGAGCCGCCGGTCCGGGGCATGCAGCACGCGATGTTCTGGCTCTGGGTCGCGTTCACCGGCTTCATGGCGATCCGTGCGGCCATCCTCGGGATGCGGGTCGCCACCGACCGGTGGATGGTGACCGGCGCGCCGCGCTGAGAGCTTCCCCTGGGTGTGTGCGCAACTGAACAGGTTTCCCCGCAGAGTCAGGTCCTATAACGCCTCATCCTGCGGAAAGACCTGTCCGGTTCGGCCGCCGCTCCCAGCGGGCAGCGGGCGACACCCAAGGTTGCGCACGTGTCACGGTGGCAGGCATGGCTAACCAGTTCGGACTAGTGAAGATCGACGGCGCGAGCATCGCCGACCTGGCCGCGATCGGCCTGTACCCGACGGACCTGCGGGCGACCGGTGCGGAGGTGCTGGCGAACCCGGACCCCGCTGCTCTCGAGGTCGCCGGTGGCGTCCTCATCGCCTCGGGCGTGACGGACATGGCCTCCGAGAGCGAGTCCGGCGCGATCGCTCTCGGCACCCGGGTCGTCACCTGCGGTGTGGCCAGCTGGGACAAGACGGCGATGGTGTCGGTCTATGACCGCGACGGTGTCGTGCGTCATGTCGTCGACACCCTCGAGGAGCGCACCTTCGACGTCGGTGAGCCACTGGCCGAGGAGGAGGGCGTCGGCCGGCTCACCGAGGACTCGGCACTGCAGCTCTTCGCCGACCTCACCGGTGTCACCCTCCAGGACATCCGCGATGGCGAGTTCGTGCCGCTCAGGCCCGCCCAGGAGCACGACGAGGTCGAGGAACGGTCCTTCTTCCGGCGCCTGTTCGGGCTCTACAGCAACGAGCAGGGGTATGCGGACAAGGCCGGTCCTCCCGTGCTCGACCCTCCCCGCGACAGCTGAGCGGGCTGTTTGGTAGCAGTGGCGGCCGGGGGTGTCGCCGGTCGGCTGCTATGTGGAAGAAGTGGCGGCCGGGGAGTCAGGAGGCGTAGCGCTTCTGGGCCCGCGCCCTGGCCTTGGCCGCCTCGACCTCACGGTTCTTCGGCGGGGCCGAGGTCTCGAGCGCGTCCAGGAGCTCGGCGGTCGCGGCAGCCACAGCAGCGACGGCCCGGTCGAAGGCCTCGGCGTTGACCGTCGACGGCTTCGTGGTCCCGGCGACCTTGCGGACGTACTGCAGGGCCGCGGCCTGGACCTCCTCCGAGGTGGCCGGTGGCTCGAAGTTGTTCAGCGGACGGATGTTGCGGCACATGCGATCACCATAGGCTCGTGACCATGGCGAGCAACAGTGCGACGAGCAGCACCCGATATCTCCAGTGCGTCATCTGCGAGGCGAGCTGCGGCCTCAAGGTCACGCTCGGCCTCGACAACCGGATCGATAGCATCCGCGGCCACGATGAGGACCCGCTGAGCCGAGGCCACATCTGCCCGAAGGCCTTCGCCCTCAAGGACATCCACGAGGACCCCGACCGCCTCACGCGACCGCTGCGCAAGATCGACGGTGAGTGGGTCCAGGTCTCGTGGCACGAGGCCATCGAGCACACCGCGAAGCGGCTCCACGAGGTGCAGACCGCCCACGGCCGCAACAGTGTGGGTGTCTATCTGGGCAATCCCAACGTGCACAGCCTTGGCGCGATCACCCATGGGCTGAGCGTCGTGCGAGCCCTCAAGTCTCGCAACATCTTCAGCGCCACCTCAGTCGACCAGCTGCCGCACCAGGTCGCCGCGTGGGCGCTCTACGGCCACCAGTTCCTCATCCCCGTCCCGGATATCGATCGCACCGACCTGCTCGTCCTCATCGGGCACAACCCGATGGCGAGCAACGGCTCGATCTGGACCGTCCCCGCCTTCCCCCAGCGGCGACGCGAGCTCGCTTCGCGTGGAGGGAGGCTCATCGTCATCGACCCCCGCCGCACCGAGACCGCCAAGGGTGCCGACGAGCACCACTTCATCCGCCCGGGCACCGACGTGTATGCCCTCCTCGCCCTCCTCCGAGCGCTCCTGGCGAAGGGGGACCGGGCCCCCGCATACGTCATCGGCATGGACGACGTGCGCCGGGCCGTCGAGCCGTTCACCCCCGAGGTCGCAGAGTCACTGACCGGTATGCCGGCGCGGGTCATCGAGGACCTCGCCGACGCGTTGTGGTCGGCTGAGCGGGCGGCCGTGCACGGCCGAATGGGCCTGTCGACACAGGCATTCGGCGTGGTCGGGCAGTGGGCGGTGCAGCTCATCAACATCGTCACCGGCAACCTCGACCGGGAGGGCGGAACGATGTTGACCAAGCCGGTGATCGACGCCGTGGCCCAGGGGATGGTCTCGTCCGGGCATCTCGGTGCATGGACGAGCCGGGTGCGCGGGCTGCCGGAGTTCGGTGGCGAGCTGCCGGTGTCGGTGCTGCGCGAGGAGATCGAGACGCCGGGCGAGGGGCAGATCCGGGCCCTGGTGACGATGGCCGGCAACCCCGTGCTGTCGACGCCGGCCGGGCATCGGCTGGGGGAGGCGCTCGAGGGGCTGGAGTTCATGGTGTCGGTGGACTTCTATCTCAACGAGACGACCCGGCACGCCGATGTGATCCTGCCGCCGACGGGGCCGTTGGAACGCGACCACTACGACCTGATCTTCCACATGTTCGCGGTCCGGAACACGGCGCGCTGGTCGGAGGCGCTCTTCGAGAGGAACGACGAGCAGCGGCACGACTGGGAGATCGCGCGGGACCTGACCTTGGCCCTGTTCAAGGAGCGCGGGGAGCGGCCGTCGCTCGAGCAGCAGACGCGGCTGCGGACCTCGCCGAAGCGACAGGTCGATGTGCTTCTGCGCACCGGCTCGCCGCGGACCTCGGTGAAGAAGCTGACCGAGACCCCCGGTGGGCTCGATGCCGGCCCGCTCACCTCACTGCTCCCCGAGCGGCTGAAGACCGACAGCAAGCAGGTCGATGTCGCGGTGGCCCTGGTGCTCGAGCAGATCGACGAGCTGGCGGGCGCCGTTGCGGCCGGGCAGGTCTGGACCCCCGCGGAGGACGAGCTGCTCCTCGTCGGCCGGCGGCACCAGCGGGACAACAACTCGTGGCTGCACAACTCACCGACGCTGACCAAGGGCCGGGCGCGTCACCACCTGCTCATGCATCCTGACGACGCTTCCGGGCGTGGCATCGAGGACGGGTCACGCGCGCAGGTGACGAGCGCGGCCGGAAGGGTCGAGGTCGAGGTCGCGCTGACGGAGGACATGATGCCGGGAGTGGTCTCCCTGCCGCATGGCTACGGTCACCAGGTCGAGGGCTCGGGACTGTCTGTCGCGAAGCAGGTGGAAGGGGCCTCGATCAACGACCTGACCGATCCCGGCCGGGTCGAGTCCGTCGCCGCCAACGCCGTGCTCAACGGGGTCCCGGTCCGGGTGACCCACGCTCCCGCATCCTGACCGCCACATCTTCCCAATCGGACCGAAGCGGCGAACCGTCAGCAACCATCCGCCGACCGACCGGGAGCGCAACCCTCGTGGCCACATCGCCGCGGCGGAGGACCTCCAGCAGTCCCTGGGACATACCCGCGACCCTCTCGACCCGCGACCCCGAAGGGGTGCAAAGAACCGCTCGTCGCGTCGTCGTCCCAGCAGACTCACAGGGTGTGTGCTGGTGGTGGGGCGTCCAGCCGCGCGGATCTCACGCGCAACGTGCAGCGGTTCGGCTTCGGGCCACGACGCACATCAAGCAGACGTGTCGCGCGACTCTGCCGCGAATACGTGGACGACGGACAGAACTGCAACGGGCGCCTTCTCATGGTCAAGGGCAGCGCTGACCGCGAGCGGTGGTCCGTGGTGAACAGGCCAATAGGTAAGCGGATGTCGAGATGCAGCGATGACTGCGCGACGGTCGCGGTGAACCTTGCACGATCAGCCCTTGCCCGCGGGGGGTTGTGCAAAGTATCGCGCCTCGCGGCACGAGCGGCCCGCGGCAAAGGAGGGCGGTGTCGACAGGCGGAGGGGCCGCGTCCGCCGGCTACGTTTGACCATGGCCAGTTGGTTCAGTTACGAGTACACACGCGACGTCGGGGCGACACGTCGTTTTTACCGGGACCTGATCGGACTCGAGCCCGTATGGGATGGGCCGGATTCGGTGGGTTTCGTACATGACTGTGTCCAGGTCACGTTCGACTACGCAGAAGATGCGCCTGAACGCCAGGCGTGGGCGTGCCAGCCTGGGTGGTCCAACGGGCAGCTAGCGGACGCACCCGATACTCGGCAGCTTCCATCGATCTCGATTGCGCTGGGTCCAGATCGCTTCCGGGCTGCGGTGGATCGGCTGATGGAAGCCGGAGTCGAAGCCTTACGCGTGGAGCCCTTCTGGGTTGGCTACTGGTCGTACGTCGTCCGGGATCCCGACGGCCGCACGATCGAGTTGAGCGACCCGGTGTCAGGTCGCGACCCCGTCACACGCAACTGACCCGTTCCTGAACTGCGGCCTTATCGCAGCCGGATGTCTGGCCCGTGTCCACACCCCACTGGCGGCATAGTTGGACGCTCCGCCAGCGGCACGAGCGTCTCCTTCCAGCGCGGCGACGGGACCGCCCCTCCCTACCTCGACGCCGAGGCAGAGCGACGAGCGCGTCAAGTAGTCGTGGTGGCGCTGCGCACTCGTTGGCACGCGATCTCAAGCAACTCAAGCGACGCGCTAACCCCTGATCGTCGGTCAGCGGGACTCCGAATCGACGGATGTTCTCTTCTTTCGGCTGTGGACAAACACGCCGAGACTTTTCTTGGGTCCACATCCGGTGGATCGCGAAACCGCAGTTCAGAGGCGGTAGGCGGCCGCTTAGGTGTCGATCGAATCCGGGTTATCCACAGGTGTCCACAGGCTTGTGGATCGTTGTTCACACGGTTGCCCACCGAATACCCACCGGTTGTCCACAGTCGACTCGGCGGGCCGTCGGCGCGTCATTGGCGAGGTGGCCCAGGGGGTCCTAGTGTCGCGTGTCGGAAGGTCTGTCAGACGTCGCTGACAGCATCCCGATATGACGTGGAAGTGGAGGTGCTGATGTCGGTCTCAGACGTCGACCGGGGAATCGATCTGGGCCCGGCTGACCGGCTGCCACCGCAGGACGTGAGCGCTGAGAAGTCCATCCTCGGTTCGATGATGCTGTCCAAGGACGCCATCTCCGACACCTCCGACATCATCCGCGGAACGGACTTCTACCGCCCCGCGCACGAGATGATCTATGACGCGATCGCCGACCTCTTCGGCCGCGGCGAGCCCGTCGACGCGATCACCGTCGCCGACGAGCTGACCAAGCGCGGGCACCTCCAGCGGGTCGGCGGTCACGCCTACATCCACGACCTCATCCAGTCCGTGCCGACCTCGGCGAACGCGGCCTACTACGCCGAGATCGTCGCCGAGCGCGCTGTGCTGCGCCGGCTTGTCGACGCCGGCACCCGGATCGTGCAGATGGGGTATGCGCAGGAGGGCGACGTCGTCGACGTCGTCAACGCCGCCCAGGCCGAGGTCTATGCGGTGGCGGACAAGCGGGGGAGCGAGGACTACTCGCCGCTCAGCGACCTCCTCGAGCAGACGCTCCAGGAGATCGAGGTCGCCTCCGGACGCAGCGACGAGATGACCGGTGTCCCCACCGGATTCATCGAGCTGGACGAGCTGACCCACGGGCTGCACCCGGGACAGATGATCGTGGTGGCGGCGAGGCCAGCCGTGGGCAAGTCCACGCTAGGAATCGACATTGCTCGCGCGGCGGCGATCAAGCACGGCATGGCGACCGCGGTGTTCTCGCTCGAGATGAGCAAGACCGAGATCACCATGCGTGTGCTCTCGGCTGAGGCATCGCTTCAGCTCCAGGACCTGCGGAAGGGCACGTTGCGGGACGAGGGTTGGCAGAAGCTCGCCCGGGTCATGGGCGATATCTCGGTCGCGCCGCTCTATATCGACGACTCCCCGAACATGACGCTCATGGAGATCCGGGCCAAGGCGCGTCGGCTCAAGCAGCTGCACAACCTCAAGCTCGTCATCATCGACTACCTCCAGCTGATGACCTCGGGCAAGAAGGTCGAGTCCCGCCAGCAGGAGGTCTCGGAGTTCTCCCGGGCCATCAAGCTGCTCGCCAAGGAGCTCGAGGTCCCGGTCATCGCAATCTCCCAGCTGAACCGTGGTCCTGAGCAGCGCACCGACAAGCGTCCGCAGATGTCAGACCTGAGAGAGTCCGGCTGCCTTACCGCCGATACCCGGATCTTGCGTGCCGACACAGGCGCCGAGACCACCATGGGCGAGCTGTACGCAGCTGGCGCCAAGGACATCGAGGTCTGGTCCCTCGACGACGGCCTGCGCTACCGCAGGCGGACGATGACCCACGTCTTCTCCACCGGTATCGCGCCCGTCTTCCGACTCACACTCGCCTCGGGCAAGACGGTCCGCGCCACCGAGAACCACCCGTTCTTCACCTATGACGGCTGGCAGCCATTGGCCTCCCTGCGCCAGGGCGACCGGATCGCCGTCCCGCGACACGTCTCCTCGCCGCGCAATGTCTCGGAGTGGACGGATCAGCAGCTCATTCTCTTGGCCCACCTCATCGGTGACGGATCCTTCGTCAAGCGTCAGCCGCTCCGTTACGCCAGCATCGACGAGGCCAACCTGGAGGCGGTCTCGAAGGCAGCACTGACCTTTGGCGTGGCAACTGTTCGGGACGACTATGCCGCTGCCCGCTGCACCACCCTTCGCCTGCGAGCGCCGTTCCCCCTGACGCACGGGCGGCGCAACCCGATCGCAGAGTGGCTCGACGGCCTCGGGCTGTTCGGCAAGCGATCGCACGAGAAGTTCGTGCCCGAGGAGGTCTTCTCGGTTCCGAAGGACCAGATCGCCCTCTTCCTGAAGCACTTGTGGGCGACCGACGGATCAGTCACCGTCAACAAGAACCAGCGTGGCGGACGTGTCTATTACGCCTCGACCTCGCGCCAGCTTGTCGACGACGTCTCCCGACTGTTGCTCCGCTTCGGAATCCAGACGCGCATCCGGATGACGAGCAAGGCCGGCTACCGCCGGGGCTACACCCTCGATATCAGTGGCGCGGACAGCCAGCGGCGTTTCCTCCAGGAGATTGGAGTTCACGGTCTCCGGGGAGAGCAAGCGCGCCAGCTTCTGGACATCATCCGGGAGACGAAGTCCAACACCAACGTCGACACAGTCCCTACGCGGGTGTGGGACGACGTCAAGGAGGTCATGCAGGAGATCGGCATGACGACGCGGGAGTTCCAGGCTGCTCTCGGAGGTTCCTACTGCGGCTCCACTCTGTATGCGAGCGCACCCTCCCGTGAGCGCCTCGCGCGCGTCGTCGCCGTCCTCGATGACGGGGACCTCGAGCTCATGGCGACCAACGACGTCTTCTGGGACACGGTCGTCTCCGTCGAGGCTGACGGCGTCGAGGAGGTCTTCGACGCCACGGTGCTCGGCAGTCACAACTTCGTCGCCGACGGCATCTCCGTCCACAACAGCATCGAGCAAGATGCCGACATGGTCATCCTGCTGCACCGCGATCGGGACCCCGGCTCCGGCAAGGAGGGCGAGGCCGACGTCATTGTCGCCAAGCACCGTAACGGCCCCACCCGTGACATCACGCTGGCATTCCAAGGCCACTTCAGCCGGTTCGCCAACATGGCGCAGAACTTCTGACGACGCTGCACCTGTTGTCAGGGTGCCGTGGTGTCTGGCTCCTGAGCCGACGCCGCGGCAAGTGCATCGAGATGAACAGGCAGGTCACGCATACCGATCAGTGGTGAGAACACAACGGGCACGGCGGCGAGCAGCCAGATCGTGCAGATGATCCAGAGCGTCGGGACGATGCCGATCTCCCGGCCGAGGAAGCCGCCGACGAGGGCGCCGATCGGCATCGGTCCCCAAACGAGGAACCGCATCGAGGCGTTCATCCGGCCGAGGAGTGGCTTGGGGCAGAGGCGCTGGCGGAAGCTGACCTGGACGACGTTGTAGAGAACGGTGCCGATGCCGATGAGGAAGCCCCCGACATAGAGCGTCGGCAGCGCCGCCAGGTAGGACGCGAGCGGCCAGGCGAAGCAGGCGACCCCACAGAGCAGCGCACCGATCGGGATCGCTCGCCCCTCCCCGACGAACCTGGCGACGAAGCCGGCGCCGAGGGCCCCAAGGATGCCGCCGACTGCAGCGATCGACCACAGGGTGCCGAGGACGACCTCGGAGAAATCGAGGGTCCGCACCACATAAATGACGTAGAGCGCGAAGCCTGCGGAGCTGGCGAAGTTGGACGTGCCCGTGCACAGCGCGATCCGGCGCAGCAGCGGGTGCCCCACGACGAAGGCCAGACCCTCCTTGACTTGACTCACGAGCGGCGGCCGGTTCTCCTTGTCCGGTGGCGTCTCCTCGTGCGCGATCCGGCTGACGAACAGCGACGACAGCGCCATGCAGACCGCGGTGACTCCGATGGCCAGCGGCGACCCGACGGCACGCACGAGCCAGGCACCCAGTGCAGGTCCGGCCACCGCGGCGGTCTGCTGCGACGCCTGGAGCTTGGAGTTGCCGTCCGCGATCTGCGGGCCGTCGACGATCTCCGGCAGATAGGACTGGTTCGCGACGTCGAAGAACACCGTGATGCACCCGACGAGGAACGCGACGACATACAGCTGCCACATCGACAGCACCCCGCCGAGGAAGGCGAGCGGAATCGTCAGCAGCAGCGCTGCCCGCGAGAGATCTCCGACGACGATGACCCGCTTCTTGCGCCACCGGTCCACCCAGGCGCCGGCGGGCAGGCTGATGAGGAGGAATGCCAGGGTCTCCAGCGCCCCGAGGATGCCCATCTGGAACTCGTCGGCGTGCAGCACCTGGACGGCGACCAGCGGCATCGCGAACCCGACGAACTGCACCCCGAACACCGACACCGTGTCGCCCATCCAGAGGAAGCGGAAGTCCCTGTGCCGCAGCAGACTCGTCCGGGCTCCCGTGGGGACTGCTGGGGATTCGGGTTTGGTCACGGCTCGATCCTGAACCACTGATTGGGAAATGTCAATCACTGGTCGACTACGCTCCTCGGTATGCCTCGCTCCAGTCCCGCACCCGGCCCGGCTGACCTGCCGGACGGCGACCGTCAGACGCCGGGGGCGTCCAGTCGGGCGGGTCTGACCGAGCATCGCGCGGCCACTGAGCCAGAAGCCAAGGCGTTGGCGTCATCGCTGCGCATCAGGATCCTGCGGATGACCTTCGACGAGGCCCTGACCAACCGCGAGATCGCCGAGCGGCTCGGCAAGAATCCGGCAACTGTCCTGCACCACGTCCGCACCCTCGTCGACACCGGCTACCTCGAGGCGCTCGAGCCCCGTCGAGGCAATCGTGGTGCGCGGGAGATCCCCTATCGCGCGACTGGCAAGTCCTGGTACACCTACAGCCCCGCTCTCAGCAATGCCATGCTCGGTGCATTCCTCGCCGAGGTCGAGCAGGCGCCGGCCGAGGAGGTGGCCCTCACCCGCTTCAACCTCCGGCTGCCACCTGAGGAGATCGAGGAGTTCCGCGACCGGATCCACTCGGTCGTCGAGGAGTTCAACGCCCGCCCACGCCACCTCGATCAGCGCGCCTGGTCGGTGTTCATCGCCCTGCATCCGGAGACCGCTCAGCCTCCGGAAGCTGCTACGTGATCCTGCCGTCCGACGAACCTCACCCGTCTTCGTGCTCGGTGTCGTCAGGATCGGTGCAGGATCATGCCGTCGCGGGTGTCCTCGACCGCCGTGCCCGGAGGCTGCCGGCGCATGAGGCCGACAACGTGCCAGTCGCCGACGCACCCCGACAGGTGGAATCCGGCCGGCAGCACCAGCCCGAACGCCCAGGGGTTGTCAGACGCCGCGATCAGGACGAGGAAGAGCGCGCTGACCACGAACGTCGGCACCAGCGCCACCACGGTCATCTGCTGGGGCGTGAAGCGGTGACCGGGTGCGGTGGCGAAGAGAAGCCGGGGCCTCCCGGATGCACAGGCGCGGCCGGGCTCGTGGGTGGGCCGCAGGTCACCAGGGTCGCCCGACCTCCACCCACGAGATCGACCCAGATCGCGCCGATCACCTGCCGGCGGCGTTCTGCGCGTCCTACCGTGGAAGGCACCGTCAACGAGGAGGGACCCCATGGCACTGAAGTGGTACACGGTTGTCGTCGACTGTCTCGACCCCCAGGCGCAGGCGCACTGGTGGGCAGCTGCGCTCGACTGGCAGGTCATCTATGACACCCCCGACGAGGCCGTCGCCATCCCCAAGGACCTCTCGGAGGGGCCGGAGCCCGACCTCGCCGAGTGGATGAAACGTGGCCAGGGCCTTGTCTTCGTCTCTGTGCCCGAAGACAAGAAGGTGAAGAACCGCCTGCATATCGACCTCGCCCCGCACACCTCCCAGGACCGCGACGCCGAGATCGCGCGTCTCGTCGACCTCGGGGCGACCCGGGTCGACGTCGGACAGGGCGACGACGTCACCTGGACGGTACTGGCCGACCCGGAGGGCAACGAGTTCTGCGTGCTCAGCTCCCGCGACCGCTGACGACGGATGGGGTATGCGGTGCTCACCCGGGGAGCACCGCATACCCCGGCGACCCACCCTCGACATGGTCCACCGGATTCGCCAGGCGGCATGGAGGCCCGTGAGGGGACGACCGCCTTCCAGAGCCGGGGCCGCTGACCCTCGGTCCCGTCGTCGCCGGGCGTCAGCCGACGAGGGTGCCGGCGAAGATCTGCCAGGCCAGGGCCGACTTGGCCGTCAGGCTCAGGACGATGTACGCGGTCTCGCCGGTGAGATAGTCACGGAACCGGCCGACCCGCTTGTACTGCAGCCACTGCACGAGGGCGAAGACGTTGAAGAAGATGAACAGCGAGACGATGATCCCGTAGACGAAGCCGGGAGGCTCAGCTCCGGTCGTCGACCCGGGAGCGATCGTGTACACGACGACGGCGACCCACGGCACCACCCCGGCGAGGCAGCCGAAGACGAACGGCAGCCACCCACCATCGCCCGGCTGGTGGTACTTCTCCTGCAGCCAGCCGAAGAGGATCATCGAGGCGTTCACGCCGAACAGGGCCAGCAGAGCGGCCACGTCGGAGATGCCGACGAGCTGAGCGATGATGACGATCATCAGCGAGCTGGACAGCGAGTACTCCACCCAGCGGAAGTAGTTGTGCCCCTGGGCCAGCCCGGCGCGGTACCGCTCGAACGAGCCCGGCGCGGCCACGATGATGTGGAAGATCGCCGACAGCGCGAGGAACGCCGCGATCGCCAGCGGAGTCGAGACGTCCCAGAGCGTGACCTGGTCACCGGGCGGCGTGCCGGGCGGCCCGGAGAGGTACGTGGCGGTGACGGGCAGGGTGAAGTCGGTCGCGAGCAGGACCACAGCCACCGCCTGCGCGGCGTGCACCGCCGCCGCGACCCAGTTGAGGGTGCGCAGCCGCGAGAAGCGTGCCGGTTCGATCCCAATACTGCTCATGGGCGCCTCCAGCTCGTCGTCCTGGTCAGCCTCAGCCTAGCCAGGACGAGCTCGACAGACGGTTCCGGCCCCGACTCTGCTGCCTCGAACCCTTTGGCGCGCTGGTCTGCCGGCCGAATGGGGGTATGCGCGGCGCACCCGGTGAGCGACGCATACCCCATCGGTTGGCGCGTTGGCGACGACCGGGTGAGGGCCGGCTTCTGCGATGCGGCAGGCTTGGCCTGTGACGACGTTCTCCGAGCC
>JAAYSB010000302.1 GCA_012518475.1 Intrasporangiaceae bacterium
CCTTCGTGGGCGGCATGCAGGTGCCCGTCGTGGAGGTAGTCGACATGGTCATCGTGGGGGATGGCCTCGTGTCCGCAGTCCGGGCCATGCTCGTGGTGGTGCAGGGACGCGAGCCGGTGCCCGCGGGCCGCGAGCCGGCGCGAGAGTGCTGCGCCGAGGGCGGTGACGATGAAGATCGCGATGAGGATGAGCACGATCGTGCCGCCTGAGGCGGTCCCGGCGTAGTAGGACGTGATGACCCCGGCGAGGGCGGCGGTGACTCCGATGAGCGCGGCCCAGCGCATCGTCGCGGCGAAGCTCGACCCGATCCGCTGGGCGGCGGCGTTGGGCAGGATCATCAGCGCGCTGATGAGCAGGAGGCCGACGATCCGCATCGAGACGACGACCGTGACGGCGGTGAGGACGGCGAGCACGAGGTTGAGTCCGGTGACGGGCAGGCCGGTGGCGCGCGCATACTCCTCGTCGTTGGCGACGGCGAAGAGCCGCTTGCGCAGCACAGCCACGGTGCCGACAACGATGACGCTGAGGATCGCGAAGGCCCACAGGTCGCCCTGGGTCGTCGTGAGGATCGCGCCGAAGAGGAAGCCGGTGAGGTTCGTCGACGAGGCCGACGGGGACAGGCCCATGAGCACGACTCCGAGGGCGATCCCGCCGTAGAACATCAGCGCCAGGGCGATATCCCCGGAGGTGCCCCCGCGCTCGCGGAGCAGCTCGATGGCGACCGCCGCGAGGACGGCGGCGACGAGAGCCGTCCACACCGGCTGGGTGCCGGTGAGGACTCCGACCGCGACTCCCGCGAGTGCGACGTGGCCCATGCCGTCGCCGATGAGGGACATCCGTCGCTGGACGAGGAAGATCCCGACCAGGGGAGCCGCGAAGCCCACGAGCACGGCTCCGATGAGGGCGTTGCGCATGAACTCCAGGGCGAGCATCTCGGTCATGGCCGGCTCCCCGTCGCGGCCTGGTCGAGTGGGTCGCTCGCCAGTGCGGACCGGCTGCGGCCGAGAGGCTCGTCGTGGTGATGGTCTCCGGTGCCGCTCGGGTGGGCATCGAGGTGGGCGTCGTACTCGGCACTCGTTCCGGCGAAGTCGACTCGGCCGTCGCTCACGCAGACGACCCGGGAGACCACGTCGTGCAGCGCGTCCAGCTCGTGGGTGACGATGACCATCGTCGTTCCGCTGTGCGCCAGGCGGCCCAGAACCCCAGAGAGGACAAGCTGATTCGCGTAGTCGACACCGGCCGTGGGCTCGTCCATGATGAGGATCCGGGGCTGGGCCGCCAGCGCGCGGGCGATGAGAACACGGCGCTGCTGGCCTCCGGACAGCCGGCTGACCTCCTCGTCGGCCCGGTCGCTCAGACCGACCGTCTCGATCGCCTCATCGACAATGCGCCGGTCCTCGCCCGTTGAGGGCTGCCACCAGCGGCGGCGGGGCAGTCGCCCGTTGGCGACGACTTCTCGCACGGTCGCCGCGACGGACGTGGAGAGCGAGTGGTGCTGAGGGACGTAGCCGATGTCCGCGCGGTCCTTGAGCCGATTGAGTGGGGTTCCGAGGATCTCCACGCTGCCTCCGAGATGGTCGGCGAGCCCCAGCACACCACGGACGATCGTGGACTTCCCGGACGCGTTGGGCCCGAGCACGGCGAGGACGTCACCCTCCTCGACGGCGAGGGTGACGCCGGAGACGATGCGCCGGTCCCCGTAGCCGAACGACGCGTCCTCGAGCCGGAGAGGAGGAGCGCTCACGAGCACTCCTGACCGGCGGTGAGGACATCGAGGTTGGACCGCATGACCTCGAAGTAGGTGCTGCCGGCGGACGCATCCGTCAGCCCCTCGAGGGGATCGAGCATCCTGACCTCGACCCCGGCCTCGCGCGCGATCGTCTCGGCGAGCGCCGGGTCGACGAGAGTCTCGGCATAGACGGTGCTCACTCCGGCCTCGCGGACGTGCGCGATGAGGTCGCGCAGCTCGGCTGCCGAGGGCTCCATGTCGGGCGTCAGCCCCGCGATGCCGACCTGGTGCAGGTCATAGCGGTCGGCGAGGTAGCCGAACGCCGCGTGGCTCGTCACGAGGTCCTCGTGCGCGCACGATGCCAAGGCGGTGGTGAACTCAGCGTCGAGCTCGGCGAGCCGGCTCTGGAAGTCCTGTGAGTTCGACTGGTACGTCTGAGCATTGTCCTGGTCGATCTCGGCGAACCGGTCGCCGATCGCCTGGGCGACAGCGGCATACCGCATCGGGTCGAGCCAGAAGTGCGGGTCGGTGGCCTCGTCACCGTGGCCATGATCATCCCTGTGATCATCCCTGTGAACATCCCCGTGGTCGTGACCGTGGTCGTCGCCGGTGAGGGAGAGCTCGGCGAACGGCTCGACGTCGAGGGCCTGCTCGCCGGCGACGTTGGCGACGGCCTGGTCGACGGCGGGCTGGAAGCCGGACAGATAGACGATGAGGTCGTCCTCGGTCAGCCGGGCCACCTCGCGTGGGGTGAGCTCGACGTCGTGGGCCTCGGCGCCGGGGGGAGTGAGCGACGTCGCCTCGACGAGGTCGCCGCCGATCTGCTCAACGGCGAACTGGAGCGGATAGAAGGCGGTGGATACCGCGAGGGTCTCACCTGCGGCGTTTGTGGCGTCTCGGTCGGCTCCGGCCGTGGTCTGCGCGTCGCCGTCGCTCGAGCAGCCGGCGAGGGCCAGTGCGAGGACGGAGGTGCCGAGCAGGAGTCGCTTCATGAGAATCATTCTCGACACAGATGAGAATGATTGTCAATCTCGCGTGCGTCAGGCGCCGGTGCGGGGGTTCGCGCGGGTGACTGCCGCGACGATGACGATCGCGATGACGGCGAAGCGCATGAGCCTCTCGGCGCCGGTCAGGCGCGGCCAGGAGAGATAGAGCAACCAGGTGAGGAAGACCGCGACGAGGGCGATGAGGATCCAGCCGTACGTCGGGATGAGGACCCCGGCGACCATGAGTCCCAGGATGAGGATGAAGGGCATCCACTTCGGCCAGGCGCTCATCGCCTTGATGGCGGGAAGGCTGGCCTGCTCGATGGACTCACGCATATTCGACACGATCGACCAGTCTAGGCGTCGCCGGTGGCGCGCGGCCGCCCCGGGTCGCGGATCCACTCCGACCACGAGCCGATGAAGGGTGCCGATTCGATCCCGGCCTCGTGCAGCGCCAGGCTGAGCTGGCAGGCGGTGATGCCCGAGCCGCACGAGGTGGCCACCGGACCGTCGAGGGGTATGCCGCGCTGACCGAGGACGGACCTGATCACCGCTGCGTCGGCGAACGTCCCGTCCGCATCCATGACCTCCGAGACCGGAAGGCTCATGGCCCCGGGAATGTGGCCCGCCTCGGTGTCGATCGGCTCGACCTCGCCACGGAAGCGCTCGGCAGTCCGGGCGTCGAGGAGGACCCCGCCGCCGGCGATGTGCTCGAGGACGTCGTCGACGTCGAGGATGGGGACCGAGTCCGGCCGGACCGTGAGCGTCCCAGCCTCTGCACCACTGTCCGCGCCAGTGTCCGCGCGCCGTGCCACAACC
>JAAYSB010000303.1 GCA_012518475.1 Intrasporangiaceae bacterium
AGCAGACCGGTGGGTCGGGTCAGTTCGCGAATGTGCAGATCACGCTCCAGCCGATGGCCGTCGAGGGCGATGTGATCTACGCGTTCGAGTCTGCCGTCACCGGTGGTCGAGTGCCGCGTGAATACATCGGATCGGTCGACCAGGGAATCCAGTCGGCATTGGCCGTCGGCGTGCTCGCCGGCTACCCGATGGTCGGCGTCAAGGCGATCCTCCTGGACGGCGCCTACCACGACGTCGACTCCTCGGAGATGGCGTTCAAGATCGCCGGCTCGATGGCCTTCAAGGAGGCCATCCGCAAGGCCGACCCGGTCCTGCTCGAGCCGATGATGCTCGTCGAGGTGCGCACCCCGGAGGACTACATGGGTGACGTCATCGGCGACATCAACTCCCGCCGTGGCCAGATCCAGGCCATGGAGGACATCAGCGGTGCCAAGATCGTTCGCGGTCTGGTTCCGCTGTCGGAGATGTTCGGTTATGTCGGGGACCTGCGCTCCAAGACGCAGGGCCGCGCGAACTACTCCATGGAGTTCGACTCGTACGCCGAGGTCCCCAAGGCGGTCGCCGAGGAGATCATCAAGAAGACCCGAGGCGAATGACCCTAGGGCTGGTGACCGTTAGACTGGTCGCTGGCTCACGAGGAACCGGTTTGACTGCTGCCCGCTCAGCGGGCAGCATCATTCCGAGCATTCACTCACACATCAACCATCAAATGAACGACGCCACGTCCGCCCGGTCGTGAAGGCGTTACTCAAGAAGAGTCCTGAGGAGGACAAGCAAGTGGCGAAGGCAAAGTTCGAGCGGACCAAGCCGCACGTCAACATCGGCACCATCGGTCACATCGACCACGGTAAGACGACGCTGACGGCTGCGATCTCGAAGGTCCTGCACGACAAGTACCCGGACCTGAACCCGCAGTTCGCGTTCGACGACATCGACAAGGCGCCCGAGGAGAAGCAGCGCGGTATCACCATCTCCATCGCGCACATCGAGTACCAGACGGAGTCGCGCCACTACGCGCACGTTGACTGCCCCGGTCACGCTGACTACGTCAAGAACATGATCACCGGTGCTGCCCAGATGGACGGCGCCATCCTCGTGGTCGCGGCCACCGACGGCCCGATGCCGCAGACGAAGGAGCACGTCCTCCTGGCCCGCCAGGTCGGCGTTCCCTACATCGTCGTCGCGCTCAACAAGTCGGACATGGTCGACGACGAGGAGATCATGGAGCTCGTCGAGATGGAGGTCCGTGAGCTCCTCTCCGACTACGAGTTCCCCGGCGATGACCTCCCGGTCGTCCAGGTCTCCGCGCTCAAGGCCCTCGAGGGCGACGAGAAGTGGGGCCAGTCGGTCCTCGACCTCATGGACGCGGTGGACAACTACATCCCCGAGCCCGAGCGCGACATCGACAAGCCGTTCCTCATGCCCGTCGAGGACGTCTTCACGATCACCGGTCGTGGCACCGTCGTCACCGGTCGTATCGAGCGTGGCATCCTCAACGTCAACGAGGAGGTCGAGATCGTCGGCATCCACGAGGGCCCGGCCACCAAGACCACCGTCACCGGCATCGAGATGTTCCGCAAGCTCCTCGACGAGGGTCGTGCGGGCGAGAACGTCGGTCTCCTGCTCCGCGGTATCAAGCGTGAGGACGTCGAGCGTGGCCAGGTCGTGGTCAAGCCCGGTTCGATCACCCCGCACACCGAGTTCGAGGCCAACGTCTACATCCTCGGCAAGGACGAGGGTGGCCGTCACACGCCGTTCTACGACAACTACCGTCCGCAGTTCTACTTCCGGACCACGGACGTCACCGGTGTCGTGAGCCTCCCCGAGGGCACCGAGATGGTCATGCCCGGCGACAACACCGAGATGAAGGTCGAGCTCATCCAGCCGATCGCCATGGAGGACGGCCTCCGCTTCGCGATCCGCGAGGGTGGCCGCACCGTCGGCGCCGGTCGGGTCACCAAGATCACCAAGTGATCTGACGCGTAGCCTGCTGCGCGCCATCGACGAAGGGCCCCACCTGCTTCACGCAGGTGGGGCCCTTCGTCGTGCCGAGCGCGAGAGCAGTTATTCGGGCAGAGGCTGGAACGTGCCGGTGACGCGCACCTGCTCGGGGGTGAGCCACGGGGCGACGAGCTCGTGCACCCGCTCCAGCGTCGCCTCGTCGGCGAGGACGACCTGGACATCGAGGCGCCCGCTCATGACATCCGGGCCGCTCGAGAGGATCCCGAGATCCTGGTAGACGTCGTTCAGCGCCCCTTGGGCGGCGAGGAGATCGGCCTCGGTGGGCCCCTCGCGTTGCTCGACGCACAGTGCGCCGGCCCAGACCTCGCGCAGCGACGCGTGGGCGGCCTCCGGGTCGCCGGTGACGACGACGTTGAACAGGCTCCGCCCGTCGGAGACCCATGAGCCGATGTAGCCCTCCAGGCTCTGCAACCGCTGCTGGAACATCTCCTGCTTGGCGAGATCCGGGTCGCTGAACCCGGGGTCGCCGCCGCGGAAGGGGTCGTCGCACAACTGCGGGAAGTCGAGCGGCTCGTCAGTGGGCTGCTCCAGGCCCTCGGGAGGGGTGACACTCAGCGGCCGGGTGAGGGTGAACGTGTCACTCGCCTTGTCGTAGTGCCCGACGCCGTAGTAGTAGCCGTTGGTCCAGCGAACCTCACCCTGGGTCTCGGCCTCGACGTCGTCCCAGGAGAAGGCGCCGGCCAGAGTCGGACCACCGCACTGTGGGGGATAGGACGTGAGCACCGGCCCCATGCACAGCTCGGGTGCGGCGCCCGGTGTGGATTGCATCACCATCCCGGCACCCACGACCTGGCTCCGGCCGGCCGCGCCGGCCGCGGCCTCCTCGCCGGGACTGCCCGCGTCCGGGTCCACGGTCGCCGAGCCACAGGCGGAGAGCACGAGGGCTCCCAGCGCGAGCACTCCGACTGCTCTCGTTGCGTGACTTCGTCTCGCCGACATACGACTCCTCATCGGGACAGTGGCTGGAACGAGCTGGTGATCTGGACCTGCTCGGGAGTCAGCCACGGACTGACGGTCTTATGAATCCGCTGGACCGTGGACTCGTCGGCGACGAGGATCTGGATGTCTAGGCGCCCGGTCATGCCGTCCGGTCCGCTGCTGAGGACTCCGAGCTCCTCGTGGATCGTCGTCAGGGCCTGCTGGGCGGCGAGCAGATCGACCTCCGGTGCATCCTGCCGCTGCTCGACGCACAGACCTCCGCGCCAGACCTCGCGCAGCTCAGCGTGCGCGACTTCTGGGTCGCCGGTGACCAGGACGTTGAACATGCTCACGCCGTCCGAGACATAGGACCCGACATAGCCGTCCAGGTTCTGCAGCCTGCTCTGCAGCGCAGGCTGCCGCGTGAGGTCCGGGTCCGTGAACCGCGGGTCGCCGCCGCGGAACGGGTCGTCGCACAACTGTGGGAAGGCGACGTCCTCCGGCTCCGGCAGGACCATTCCTTCGGGCGGGTTCTCACTGAGCGGCCGGGTCAGCGTGAAGGTGTCACTGTCCTTGTCATGGTGGCCGACGCCGGAGTACGTCCCGTTGGTCCAGCGCACGCCACCCTGGGTCTCGGCCTCGACGTCGTCCCACGAGAACTCGCCGGCGAGG
>JAAYSB010000304.1 GCA_012518475.1 Intrasporangiaceae bacterium
CCGAGCCCGTTGAGGAGCGTGGCGATCGGCAGCAGCAACGGGTCGGCGTAGGACGCCCGCCACCGCAGCACGAGGTGGAAGACGACGGCGAGGGTGAGCAGTCCGGCCCCCTGGGCGAGCAGGTTGGGCGGTAGGCCCTCACGGGCGGCGATCTCGACGTTCGCATAGGCGAGCATGACGATGCTGACCGCGATGACGAGGAGCAGCAGCTCGACGGTGCGACCCCGGCGTGGGGTGAGCGAGGCGACCGAGATCATCGGGTCGGCCCTCCGGTCGGACCGACGGTCGGTTCAGCCGTCCCGGTGCGCATCGGACTGGTCGGGGTCGCCGGTCTCGTGGTCGCTCCGGGGCTGGTGGACGGACTCGTCGTCACACTCGGGCTCACCGGACGGGTCGTCCTCGTCCTCGTGGTCTCCGTGGCTGTCGGTGTCGCGTCCGGACCTGCCCCGCATGCGGTGCCCGACTCCCGGAGGCGACGGCACTCGACCGCGCGCAGTCGGAGGTCGTCGACGAGCTGGAAGGCTGCGTCCTCGTCGGCGAAGCGGACGTTCTCCTCGAGCCGGGAGCGCTGGAAGTCGGGCAGGTCGTTGACCTTGACCTCGCTGATGACCTTGGGGTGCGACATGTGCACGGCCGGCAGGGAGAGCGGAACGCCTTGGAAGACAGTCACATTGCCTTCATAGGCGCCGACATAGAACTGCTGCTGGCTCCACTGGTAGGTCGCGATCACGCCGCCGATGAGGACCACGGCTGCGAGGGCGAGAGCGCTGATGATGACGAGCATCGACCGGAACGGACTGCGCGGTCCCTGCTCGGCGAGTCGCAGCGACGCGCCGGTGTCGTCGTCCTCCTCCTCGGTGGTGTCACCGTTCTGCGACCGTCGGGCGGCCGCAGCGAGGGCAGCGGCCTTCTGGGCCGGCGTGATCGGGATGGGCCGGGTGCCCTTGCGCCGCCGCACCGCCGCTGCGCCCACGATCTGGGGCTGGGTGGGTGGGGTGCTGCTCGTGGCGTCCACCGCGTCCGCGACGACGACGGTGACGTTGTCGGGGGCACCGGCCTTGAGTGAGAGCTGGACGAGGCGGTCGGCGGTGACTCCGGGATCCTCCCGGGCCGCCAGGACCTCACGGATGGTGTCGAGTGCGACGAAGCCGGTCAGTCCGTCCGAGCAGAGCAGATAGCGGTCCCCGTGGTGGGCACGGCGGACGATGACGTCAGGGTCGTCCCCCTCGTGTCCGGTCAGGACCCGCGTGACGAACGACCGGTGCGGATGGGTGGCCGCCTCCTCCTCGGTGATCCGGCCCTCGTCGATGAGGGTCTGCACGAAGGAATGGTCCCGGGTGATCTGGACGAGCTCGTCGCCGCGGAACAGATAGCACCGGGAGTCCCCGATGTGCGCCAGGGCCAGGGTGCGGCGGCTGCGGAGGATGGCCGTGACCGTCGTGCCCATGCCCTCGAGCTTCGGGTCGTCGGTGATGAGCCGGCCCAGCTCGGCGTTGGCGCGGGCGATCCGGTCGGCGAGGAGGCGTGCGGTCTCGCCCCCGGCATACGCGTCGTCGTCGAGCTCGAACAGCTCGGCGATGACCGTCGCGCTCGCGAGGTCACCACCGGCGTGACCACCCATCCCGTCGGCGACCACGAGGAGGTGCGGGCCGGCATACCCACTGTCCTGGTTGTTCTGGCGCACCATCCCGACATCGGATCGCGCCGCGTAGTTGAAGGCGACCGGCATGGGCTAGCTCCGCAGCTCGACGACTGTCTTGCCGAATCGCAGAGTCGTGCCGGGCCCGACCGGGGTCACGGCCGAAAGGCGTTGCTGTGAGCCGGAGCTGACGAGGAAGGTGCCGTTGGTGGAGCCGAGGTCCTCGGCGAACCACTGGTCGCCCTCGCGATAGATCTTGGCGTGCCGGCCGCTCGCGTAGTCGTCGTCGAGGACGAGCGCGCACTCGGGGTTGCGGCCGATGAGCGTCCCCTGCTCGCGCAGCGGCAGGGTCGTCCCGGTCAGCGGACCGGCAGTCACGGTGAGGTGGGCGAGTCCCCCTCGACCACCGCGCCAGCCCTTGCGTCCGGTCGAGCCGGCGGTCGCCTGTCCATTGGTCGCGCCACGGGCAGCCGGGCGCGCCTGCCTGGCGCTGCGCCGCTGCTCGCGGCGGGTGACGATCCGCGTGCCGTAGAGGTCGGAGCGCAGCACGGTGACGATGGAGAAGACGAAGAACCACAGGGCCGCGAGCAGGCCGAGGCGCAGGATCGTGACGGTCAGCTCAGACATGCCGACCTCTGATCCGCTGCCGGTGCTGCGTCGTCGACGGACACACGGGTCATGACCGCCCGGCGTGGAAGGTCACGGTCGTGCGCCCGAAGGTGACGCGGTCACCGTCCTCGAGGCGCTGGCTGGAGATGCGCTCGCCGTTGACGAAGGTGCCATTGGTGCTGCCGAGGTCGCGGACCGTCGCCTTGAGGTGCGGGCCGTCGGTCGTGACGCGAATCTCGCTGTGCCGACGTGAGATTCCGGGATCGTCGAAGATGATGTCGTTCTCCTCGTCCCGGCCGATGACATTGATCGGACCCATGAGGAGGAAGCGGTCGTCCCGAGCCGCCAGATAGGGCCGGTCACCCGGTCGGCTGCGCCGCGGCGCGACCGGACGGGGCTCCTCCCGGGTGGGTGCAGGACGGCTCCCACCACCGGCGGAGTGCGACGGCCCGGACTCGCCGGGCGCCCCCGCGAGCGGGTCGGCGTAGTCGCCGTCGTAGGGATTCATCCCGTAGGGGTTGAACGACTCCTCACGCCGCTGCTCGCCCGCGGCGGGACGGGAGGCGGCGGGAGACCGGCGCGGTGCATACGGATTGTCCTGATTGACCTGGTCACCCCTGTCGTCCCGGCTCTGCTGCCCGTGCTGCTCGTGTCTGCGGCCACCCTTGGCCTTGGACGGTTTGATCCGGAAGATGCCGGTCTCGAGGTCATCGGCGCGCTCGAGGTGGATCGTGATCGGTCCGGCGGGGGCGTAGCGCTGGCTGTCGACGTGCTCCTCGGCGGAGACGACGAGCTCGTCGATGATGTCGTCCTCGAACTCGCTGAGTCGCTCGTGGTCGGTGGGGGACAGCACGACGGTGAAGACGTTGGGGACGAGCACATGACCACGGCTCGGGGTCACGGCCCGGTCGTCCATCGCCTTGCGGATGGCGCTGGAGATCTCGACGGGCTGGACCTCGGCCTTGAAGGCGCGCGCGAAGACCCCGTTGACCGTTCGCTCGAGCCGTCGCTCGACCCGGTCGAAGATTCCCATGGCACACCTCCTACGGGCTCGCACCGATGCTATCTGCCGTGCCTGCCCGGGACAGGTGGCCACGCAGGCGCGGGCACGCCTGAACACCCAACGGTATCGCGTCCCCGTTCCGTTCCCGCGGAGGTTCAGTGGGGTGCCGGGTGTGATCTCAGAGGTCGCGGTGGATGCTCGGGTCTCCGGCGGCGTCACTGCGGGCGAGCAGGACGATCGCGACGGCGAGCCCGCCCCAGACGACGAGGATCGCGATCAGCATCATGATGATGGCCGAGGTGGTCATCGGACCTCCTCCCCACGGTGACCGGCGTCGACGTCGAGCGAGGTGCCCTCACGCCACTTGACCCGGGCTGCGATGAACCCGAAGACCGCGAGCGAGACGGCCATCGCCCACCCGAAGACGATGAGCATCCACTGCGGATACCCCTCGTAGGGCTCCTTGATGACCGCCCACAGCTCCTGGAGCAGGACGAGCGAGAGCACGATCGGGACGATGATCGAGAGCAGGACGACCCAGGCCTGGCCGAGCTTGATGTTGCCCGTCCTGTTCATGTGGTCGGCCAGTCGGGGGAGTGCTCGGGCGCCCCAGGCGACGACGACGAGGCTGACCACCGCGACGAGGAGAATGCCGAAGCGGTTGACGAAGTGGTCGACGATGTCGAGGACATAGAGGCCGCTGGCGGTGGAGAAGAACAGCAGGCTCATGACCATCATCGGGACGAGCACCGCGGTCGTCGCGGCCCTGCGGCTCATGTCGAACTTGTCCCGGACCGCCGAGATGACCACCTCGATGACGCTCACGAGGGAGGTCACACCGGCGACGACGAGGGAGAGGAAGAACAGCACGCCCAGGACGGCCCCGGCGGGTGCCTCGTTGATGATCGCCGGGAAGGCGACGAACGCGAGCCCGACACCGGCGGCGACGACCTCGTCGATCTGGACGCCAGCTGCCTGGGCCATGAAGCCGAGAGCCGCGAAGACACCGATGCCGGCGAGGATCTCGAAGCTGCTGTTCGCGAACCCGACGACCGCTCCGGAGCCGGTCATGTCCGTCTTGCGCCCCACATACGACGCGTACGTGATCATGATGCCGAAGCCGATCGACAGGGAGAAGAAGATCTGGCCGTAGGCCGCAGCCCACACGCCCGGGTTGAGCAGCGCGCCCCAGTCCGGGGTGAAGAGCGCGTTGAGACCCTCCATGGCACCGGGGAGCATGAGCGAGCGGACGACGAGGGCCAGGAAGGCGACGACGAGGAGCGGGATGAAAATCACCGCGGTCATGCCGACGCCCTTCTGGACGCCGAGGAGCATGATGAGGCCGACGACGACCCACACCGCGACGAGCGGGAGCAGCACCTGGGGGACGACGTTCATCGAGACGCCGGGATCGCCGATCTCGAGGTAGGTGCCTAAGAAGTACGCGTTGGGGTCATCGCCCCAGGCGCGGTTGATCGAGAACCAGGCATAGCTGGTGGCCCAGGCGAGGACGGCGGCGTAGTAGACGGCGATGGCGAAGCAGATGCCTGCCTGCCACCAGCCGAGCCCCTCTGCGCCCCGCTTGAGCCGGGCGAAGCTGAGCGGAGCCGAGCCGCGGAACTTGTGCCCGAGGGCGTAGTCGAACCAGAGGAACGGGACTCCCGCGGTGAGGAGGGCGACGAGGTAGGGGATGATGAACGACCCGCCACCGTTGTCGTAGGCGACGTAGGGGAACCGCCAGATGTTCCCGAGGCCGACAGCGGACCCGATCGCCGCGAAGATGAAGACCCGTCGAGAGCTGAAGGACCCACGCTTGGCGGCCTGCTCGGCGTCGGCGTGGTCCTCGGCCGGCTCCCAGGAGCGTTCTGAGCTCGTCTCGTGTGCGGACATCCCGCCACCTCCTCGTTCAGTTGAGAAGAGATCGTCCCATGTTTGTGCCGGCGGCGACAGGGTCGGTCAGGAGGGCAGGATGCGCGCCACACCTGTGCGGGTCAGCCTTCGCCGTCCTCGCGGGCGGCGACGGCAGCGGCACTCTTGCGACGGCGCTCGCGCTTGAGCCGCTCGATGGGGTCGCTGCCCTCACCGAGCTGCGCTGGTCCGAAGAGCGTGAACATCACCCGGCGGATCTGCCACCCGATCCGGTAGCCGATGGACAGACCTGCCTTCGGGAGCTTCTCCTCGCGTGCCATGCCTTCAGTATGTCCCCTGGCCGGCGGGCAGCGGCGCTCGGCCTCCCAGGGTCCGGGGCACTCACTCGATGAGGCCGGCACCCCGCGCCCGCTCGACTGCGGAGATCCTGTTGTCCACACCGAGCTTGCCGTAGGCGTGCACGAGGTGGGTCTTGACCGTCGCTTCGCTGACGAAGAGCTCCTTGGCGATCTCGCGGTTGCTGTGGCCCCCGGCCACGAGGGCGAGCACCTCGATCTCCCGCTCGCTCAGTCCGGCACGTCGGTTGCGCATCGACGCGATGACCCGCTCGGTCATGGCCGGGTCGAGTGCGTCCTGTCCGCTGGCCGCCCGCTCGATCGCCGCGACGATCGCATCCGGGTCGGCGTCCTTGAGCAGATAGCCGGCCGCACCGGCCTCGACGGCACGCAGGATGTCCCGGTCGTGGTCGTAGGTCGTGAGGATGAGGACGGGTATGCGCGCCTCACCGCCCAGCGCCCGCGTCACCTCCACGCCGTCAAGCCCGGCGCCCAGGCGCAGGTCGCACAGGACGACGTCGGGTCGATCGGCGCGGGCGACGTCGATGGCCTGCTCGCCGCTCTCGGCCGCGCCGATGACATCGAGCTCCGGTCGGGAGCTGAGGAGGGCGAGGAGTCCGGCCCGCACGACCGGGTGGTCGTCGACGACGAGAACCCGGATCATGGCACGCTCCCGAGCGGGATGTGCGCGCTGAGGGTGGTGCCCTCGCCGGGGGCCGAGACGATGTCGAGTGCCCCGCCGAGCTCACGGAGCCGGGTGCGCGCGGCCCGCAGACCGTAGCCGCCGGTGCTCGGGTTGGCGGCGATGGCCGCGGTGGGGTCGAAGCCGACCCCGTCGTCGACGATGTCGAGGCGCACCTCGTCTCGGGATCCGCTCAGGGACAGGACTGCTCGCGAGGCCTGGGCGTGGGAGCGGACGTTGGCTAGGGCTCCCTGAGCGGTGCGCAGGAGCGCGACCTCGATGGCCGTCGGCACGCCGGTGATGTCACCGTCCGTGCGGACCTGGGCGTCGATGCCGGTCTGCTCGCGCAGGGCCTCGGCCAGCCGGGTCAGGGCGGCGGGAAGACCCGCCTCGGCGAGGTCGGAGGGGGCGAGGGCGGCGACGATCTCGCGGGCCTGCGAGAGTCCGTCGGCGGCGGTCGTCTCGATCTGCGCCACGAGGTCCCGCAGGCCCTGCTCGTCCGCGCTCCGGCCCGCACGGGAGAGCAGCACGATCGAGGAGAACCCCTGAGCGAGGGTGTCGTGGATGTCGCGGGAGAGCCGGGTCCGCTCATCCTGCGCACCCGCGGCCCGCTGTGCCGCAGCGAGCTCGGCGTGCAGCGCCTCGGTCTCGGTCTGGGCGGAGACGAGCGAGTCGAGCAGTCGTTGCCGCTCCACAGAGTCGCGGACGAGCTGGGCGTGCCCACGGGCGACGACGAGCGCGAACACCGCCCCGATCGCCGGCCCGAGCGCGGACGGCACCGGCAGCGAGCCGGTGGCCAGCCACGGGCCGCCGATGACGACGGCGAGCACGACGATGCTGTATGCGGTGGCCGCGGGGAGGCTCAGATACAGACCCGCGAGGAGCCAGAGGGCGAACGAGATCCAGACGTTGTCGGGGGACAGCGCGACCAGTAGCAGCCAGATCACGGTGAGGACGATGAGCCAGGTCGGCCTCTGCCGCCGGCGGACGGTGCCCCACGCATACCAGGCGAGGAAGGCCAGGCAGCCGAGTACCTCGGGGACCCAGGGCACGCCACCGGTGAGCGACTGACCGAGGCAGACCGCCGTGAGGACGACGACGAGCAGGTGCTGCAGCAGGCTCCGGGTCCGCCGCGCACGCTCCATGGAGCCGACGCTACTTCACCGCCGGCTGGAGGTCCTCGAGGTGCATGCTCTCCCGAGGGGCATCGTCGCCGGGGCTGCGGTCGAGCCTGGCCGGCCACCAGAACCGGTCACCGATGATGGCGATGATCGCCGGCACGACGACGGTCCGGACGAGGAAGGTGTCGATGAGGACGCCGACCCCGACGATGAGACCGATCTGGGCGAGCGTGATGAGGGGGAGCACGCCGAGGGCGGCGAACACTCCGGCCAGGACGACCCCGGCGCTGGTGATGACCGAGCCGGTGGCCCCGACGGCGCGCACGAGACCGACCGTGGTGCCGTGCGTCTGGGCCTCCGTCCAGGCCCGGTGCACGAGGAAGATCGTGTAGTCGATCCCGAGTGCCACGAGGAAGAGGAAGGTGAACAGTGGCACCTGGAGGTCGAGCGCCGGCCAGTCGAACAGCCACGTCCCGAGGAGCACCCCGGCGCCGATCGCGCCGAGGGAACTGAGCGTGTTCACGGCGAGCAGGATGACCGGGGCGACGAGCGATCGGAGCAGGACGACGAGGACGATCGCGGTGACGAGGAGGATGATCGGCGCGACGAGCAGCAGGTCCCTGTTGTTGCCGTCACGCGCATCGAGTGCCTCGGCCTGGGTACCCCCGACGACTGCCGCGGAGTCGACGCGGTGGGCAGCGTCCCGGACATCCTGGACCGCGGTGCGCGCCTCCGGGGAGCCCGGGGCCGGATGGGTGCTGACGTTGAGCACCGCTGCCTGGTCGGTGCTCACGCCGGGCGTGGTCCCGTCGACAGACCCGACCGACTCGATGGCGGCCGTGACGGCGTCGACGCTCCCGGGGTTCGTGACGACGATGAGCGGCTGGGCGTCCCCGGCCGAGAAGTGCTCGCTGAGCACGACCAGCCCGCGGGCCGACTCGGTCTCGCTCGTGAAGCGCTCCGTCGGCTGCATCCCGAGCGGGGTGCCGATGAGCGTGACGGCGAAGGCTGCGAGCGCGGCGAGGGAGACCACGAGGACCGGGACCGGTCGCTTGACGACCGTGCCGGCGACCCGGCCGAAGGCGAGGCGCGTCGGGTCGACCTGCTGACCCTCGCGGGGGATGAAGGGCCAGAAGACGCGACGACCGCATACCGCCAACGCAGCGGGCAGGACGACGAGGGCGAACAGGAGTGCGACGAGCAGGCCTGTGCCGGCTGCGATCCCTAGGCCGCGGGTCGAGGGGATGACGGCGAGGATGAGCGTCGCGAGGGCCAGCACGACGGTCAGGTTGCTCGCGACGATCGGGGCCAGCGTCCCGCGGAGCGCGGTCGAGAGGGCGACCCGGTGGTCGGACTCACGGCGGAGCTCCTCGCGATAGCGGGAGATGAGGAGCAGGGCATAGTTCGTGCCCGCGCCGAAGACGAGGACGCTGACGACCCCGGCGTCGAAGCCGAGGTCGAGCTCGCGGCCGATGAGGGCCGTGATACCGGCCGCGGTCTGGTCGGCGAAGCCGATGACGGTCAGCGGGATGAGCCAGAGGATCGGCGAGCGATAGGTGATGAGGAGCAGGACCGCGACGACGGCGATCGTGGCGAAGAGCAGCCGCAGGTCTGCCCCGTCGAACGCAGCAGCGAGGTCGGCGACGAACGCGGTGCCACCGGTCACGCTGACATCGAGTCCGTCGGGGGCGGCGGCGGCCACCGCGTCACGGACCCCGTCGACGATGTCGCGGTTGCTCGCGTTGTCATGGGCGACCGGGTTGGGCAGGGCGATCATCGCTGCCTGCCCGTCCTCGGAGGGGATCGCCGGGGAGGCCTGGGCTCCGTCGGCGACCGGCATCCCGGGGGCCATCGCGTTGAGCGCACCGAGGTCGGCCTGGTCGAGCGGTGCGCCGTCGGTGCGCTCGGCGACGACGAGCAGGGGCGCGATGTCCCTGCCGGGAAGCTGCGCGAGAGCATCGTTGGCGGCTGCCGACTCAGCGGAGGCGGGAACGTCGACGGAGATGTGCAGAGTCTCGATCTCCCGCAGCGCCCCGATGATGCCGGAGCCGACGATGAGAGCGATGAGGAGCGTGATCCACGCACCCTTGCGGGTGGTGTTGAAGGTGAGCCGACGGACGGCGTTGTCCTTGCGCATCAGCGGGCAGTCTCCGGAGTCGTGGTGCGACGGGTGCTGTCAGCGGCGGGTGTGGCAGCGACGTGGGCCTTGACCGCCCGGCCGGGGGCGAGGAGGAGCAGGGAGGGCACGGCACATCCTTTGGTGCGACAGGCAACAGTGCCCTCGACGCTAGGCGGGCCGACGGGAGATCTCCTCCCGCATACCTCATCCGTTCGGTTGATCCGCCCGGCTCATCTCGTGGGTGGAGTGCGGGCGACTCAAGCGACCTGGACTCCACCCAGGACGCGCGGGTTGCGCGCGATCAGCTGCCCACGACCTGCTCCGACGCCTCCCGCTCCTCGCGCCACAGCCGCGACGGCCACCAGATCCAGCGGCCCATGTCGACCGCGAGAGCCGGGACGAGCAGCGAGCGGACGATGAGGGTGTCGAGGAGCACGCCGAAGGCGACGATGAACGCGATCTGGGCGAGGAAGAGCAGGGGGATGACCGTGAGGGCCCCGAACGTCGCGGCGAGGACGATCCCGGCGGAGGTGATGACGCCGCCGGTCACGGAGAGGGCGCGCAGGACTCCCTTGCGGGTGCCGTGGATCTCGGACTCCTCGCGAGCGCGGGTCATGAGGAAGATCGAGTAGTCGATGCCGAGGGCGATGAGGAAGACGAACCCGTAGAGGACCGTCGTCGGATCGCCCGACGGGAACCCGAAGAGGTGGTTGAAGACGAGCGCCGAGACCCCCATCGCCGCGGCGAACGACAGGACGTTCGCGACCATGAGGATGAACGGCGCCATGAGGGAGCGGAGCAGGACGACGAGGACGAGGAAGACCACGAGCAGGATGACGGGGGCCACGACCCGGAAGTCGCGGTCGGCCGCCAGCCGGGTGTCGAGCTGCTGGGCGGTCTCACCTCCGACGAGGATCGCGGGGTCGATGGCCTGCAGGTCAGAGCGCACCCGCTCGACCGTGTCGACGGCGTCGCTGGAGTCCGCCGCCATCTCGAGGGTCGCCTGGACGATGACGTTGCCGTCGACGACCTGCGGTGGGGCCTCGGGGGAGAGCCCGATGTAGGGGTCGGAGAGCCCCTCCTCGGACTCGAGCCGCTGGACGACGTCCTCGGCGCGGTCCTCAGGGGCGAGCACCTGGATCGGCGATCCGGAGCCGGCGTCGAAGTGCTCGGCGAGCAGCTCCTGCCCGGCAACCGCGTCGACCTTGGTCAGGAAGAGCTCGGACTGCGAGGTGCCGCCCACCCGCAGCGTCGGCAGGAACGCGGCCGCGATGAGCAGAGCGACGGTGACGATGACCCAGGTCCGGCGGGGGTGGCGGCCGACGGACTCGGCGACCCGGCGCCAGCCGAAGCGGTTCGCGAGCCTGTTCTCGTCCGGCTCGTCCTCGTAGCGCGGCACCGACGGCCAGAAGATCCAGCGGCGTCCGATGAGCAGGAGGGCCGGGAGGAAGGTCAGCGCGGCGAGGTAGGCGCCGGTGATCCCGAGCGCAGCCACCGGGCCCAGCCCCGAGGAGGACTTGAGGTCGGCGAGCATGAGGGCGAGCAGTCCGAGGATGACGGTCGCGGCGCTCGCGGAGATGGGCTCGATCGTCGCGCGCCAGGCCTTCTTCAGGGCCACCCACGTGGAGGTATGCCGGTGCAGCTCCTCCTTGTAGCGCGAGACGAGAAGAAGGGCATAGTCGGTCGCGGCGCCGACGACGAGGATCGAGAGGATGCCCTGGCTCTGACCGCTGACGGTGATCCAGCCGGCCTCGGCCACCTGGTAGACCACGTAGCCGGCCGCCGCAAGACCGAAGACCGCGGTGAGCAGGACGGCGAACGGCAGGACCGGACTGCGATAGACGATGAGGAGGATGACGAGGACGACCACGAGGGCAACGAGGAGCAGGATCCCGTCGATTCCGGCAAAGGCCGAGACGAGGTCCGTGATGAACCCGGCCGGGCCGGTGACGTAGGCGGTCAGGCCCTCTGCCCGCAGGTCGGACTCGATCGTGGCCCTCAGGTCCTCGACGATGAGCGACAGCGGCGTCTCGCCCTCGCCGATCGTCTCGGAGGCTTCGTCGGTCTTGAGCTGGAGGATGATCATGGCCGCCTCGCCGTCCTCGGACGGGATGAGCGGGACGGGTGCGCCGGGCGGGATGACCGCATAGTCGCTGATCGTCGTGCCGTCGGGCAGCCCGGCCTCGGCGTCGGGCAGGCTCTGCGCGAAGGCCTGCAGCCGGCCGAGGTCGTCCTCACTCAGCCCGTCCTCACGCGAGGCGACGACGATGAGTGGCAGGGTCGAGTCGTCCTGGAACTCGGTGAGGGCCTCGGAGACGATCGTCGACTCGGCGTCCTCGGGGAGGAAGGCCGAGGCCTCGTTCTCCTGGAGCTCGGACAGCGACCCGATCGACTGCCCGCCGATGCCGCCGATCGCGAACCACACCAGGATGAGGACGATCGCGCCGAGCGTGAGCTTCATCGGCACGCGGCCGGAGCCTTGGTCGGTGCGGGCGCGGCTGCGGATGCTGGGCATTGGCGAGTCCTTTGATCAGTCCTGCCGTCAGGGGAGGTGGTGCAGGGGAGCGGCTACCCCGGAGAAAGTGTGCCGTGCCGAGAGACCCCGGATGAACACAGGTCGATGATCAACCCTGTGCAAACCCTATGCAAATTCCCCTCTGCTCCCTCCGCGGCGGCGTACTACACCCTGGCAATCTCAGGTTGGGGCCGCGGATCAGCGCACGAGGTTCTCCGGCATCCTGACCGCAACCACCTGGCCGGTCGCGACGGTGACGTCGTCGGCCTTCACAGTGATGTCGGTCACGACCTTGCGATCGGTGACCTCGACGACCGTTCCGTGGGCGAGAAGCTCGACGCCCATCGGGGTCGGCTTGCGGTAGTCGACGTGGAGTGATGCAGTCACGCAGCGCGGCAGCTCGTCAGTGCCGTCCCGGCGGGCGAGGACCGCGGCGCCCGTGCCCGTGCCGTGGCAGTCGATGAAGGAGGCGATCAGTCCGCCATAGACATAGCCGGGGATGGCCGTGTACTTCCTGTCCGGGGTGAGTCGCGCGATCGTCTGCTCGCCGTTCCAGAACGAACGCACCCGCAGTCCTTCGGAATTGAGTCGACCACAGCCGTAGCAGTGCGCCACGTCATCCGGATAGCGGTCCTGGAAGGCCTCGTCAGCGGTCATTCGACGTGCTCCTTCGCATTCGTCGCGGCGCGACAGTCAGCCACGCCTCGGTGAGGACCTCGCGCAGCTCCGCCATCGTCAGCCCGCCCAGTCTGGACTGCTGCACGAGGACGGCGTGGAAGCTGCGGACGTGGGTGCGGCGCATACGCGCGACGCTATCGGAGGCCAGCCCGCGACACCCTCGCAATCGTCGGGTCAACGTGGGTGCACCTTGTGCAGATTTGCACGGTGTGCAGGTTTGACCGTAGTCTCGCCAGGTGACCGAGACCGCCGCGACGCACCCTGCCGAGACGCAGCCGACCGAGACGCTCGGCCGCCGCGAGCTCAACAAGGCCCGCACGCGCGAGGCGATCGTCGAGGCGCTGCGCGCCCTCGTCGGCCAGCAGCCGATCCACAAGGTCACCGTCGACCAGCTCGCCGAGCGGGCCGGGATCTCCCGGCGGACCTTCTTCAACTACTACGCCGGCATCCCGGCGGTGGTCTCCGAGGTCATCGGCGACAACACCCAGGGGCTGGCGGACATGATCACCGAGATCGACACCGAGCAGTCACCGTTCGTGCGGCTGCGGGGGATCATCCAGACCGTCGGCCTGCCCCGGGAGCTCATCGAGTGGATGGGTCTCATCCACGCTCACGGCTGCCACGACGAGCCTGCCGCGATGACCTTCGAACGGATCGTGTGGGCGGACAAGGCCACCTGGCTCGAGGACACGCTCAGCGCGCGGCTCCCCGACGGCGCCGATGAGCTCTATGTCGCCACCTTGGCCAGCACGATCATGAACACCGTGGCGACCGCGACCCGCTTCTGGGCGCTCCGGCGCGACCTCACCGAGCCGCTCGACGAGACGGCCATCGCCGACTTCAACCACCAGGTGGACCGCGCGCTCGCGTTCGCGGAATCCGGCTGGACCTCCCCCGCAGGCAACGTGGCCCGCGACTGACCCCACGACAACGTCACACGCACAAGAAGGACCACTTCGCCATGGCCATACTCCTGCACCGAATCGGACGCTGGTGCGCCACCCGCCCCTGGCCCGTCATCGCCGCCTGGGCGGTGCTCTTCGCCCTGACCATCGCAGGCATGGCCGCGTTCGCCAAGCCGCTCACGAACGAGTTCTCCATCCCCGGGAGCCGGTTCGAGGAGGTCCTCACGACGCTCAAGACGGAGGTCCCCGAGGCGGCCGGCATCGGCGGGACGGCCGTGTTCCGCAGCAGCGGCGCGGAGTTCACCGATGCCGAGCGCAGCGCCATCGTGGCTGCCGTCGAGGAGTGGAACTCCATCGAGGACGTCACTGCCATCGACCCGTTCGCCACCCAGCAGCAGATCGAGGACAGCGGCGCCCAGCTCGAGCAGGGACGGACTGACCTCGAGGCCGGCCGCACCGAGCTCGAGGCCGGTGAGCAGGAGCTCGCCAACGGCCGCGCCGAGCTCGAGGCCGGGCAGGGGCAGCTCGACGGAGCCATCGCCATGGGCCTCATCGAGGGTGCCGACGCGCAGGCCGCCCAGGCCGAGATCGACGAGGGTCGCGCCCAGCTCGAGGCCGGCGAGGCCGAGCTCGAGGCCGGCCGCACCCAGCTCGAGGACGGTGAGGCAGCCCTGGCCGCGGGGGAGCGGATGGCTGCCCTCTCGGACGGTATGCGCGTGGTCAACGAGGCCGACTCGGTCGCGATGACCCAGATCATGGTCGACACCGACGGCTTCATCCCGCCGGAGATGATGACCGCCATCAAGGACGTCGCCGCCGACCTCAACACCGAGGGCGTCGAGACCTATCTGTCCAAGGAGCTCACCGACGACATCTCGAGCCTCTTCGGTCCCGCAGAGATCGTCGGCCTCGTCGTCGCCGCGATCGTCCTCATCGTCATGCTCGGCACCCTGGTCGCCGCCGGACTGCCGCTCCTCATGGCGCTCGTCGGCGTCGGTGTCGGCCTGAGCGGTGCGATGGCGCTGTCCTCGTTCATTGAGATGCAGTCGGTCACCCCGGCGCTCGCGCTCATGCTCGGCCTCGCGGTCGGCATCGACTACTCGCTCTTCCTCATCAACCGCCACCGCCAGCAGCTCCTGCACGGCATGTCGGTCAAGGACTCGATCGCGCTCGCGGTCGGCACCTCCGGCAACGCGGTGACCTTCGCCGGTCTCACCGTGATCATCGCGCTCGCCGCGCTGACCATCACCGGCATCCCCTTCCTCGGCGTCATGGGTCTGGTCGCCGCCGCCACCGTGGCGATCGCCGTGCTCGTCGCCCTCACCCTCACTCCCGCCCTCCTCTCGCTCATCGGTATGCGACTCCTCACCAAGCGCAAGCGTGCGGCTCTCGCAGCCGGTGACCTGCACGAGGCCGAGGAGGAGGACCTCCGCGAGTCCGACACCCACCGTGGCTGGGCTGCGTTCGTGTCGCGTCGGCCGTGGCTCGCGATCGCCGCCGTCGTCGCGATCGTCGCCGGCCTCGGCTATCCCGTCGGTCAGCTCCGTCTCGGGCTGCCGGACGGCAGCTCGGAGGCGCCGGAGAGCAGCGCCTACCTGACGTACGACACCGTCCGCAGCGAGTTCGGTGCCGGTGCGAGCGGCCCGATCATCGCCGTCGCCGAGCTCGACGAGGCGATCCCGGCGGATGACGAGACGGCGCTGCTCGAGAAGCAGGCCGACATCGGCGAGGAGTTCGCCAACATCCACGGCACCGAGTACGTCGTGCCGGTCGGGGTCAACGCCGATCGGGACGTGCTCGCCTACCAGATCCAGCCCACCACCGGCCCGGCCGACCCGGCGACCGACCGACTCGTCGAGCGCTTCACCGTGCTCGGGCCGCGGATCGGTCACACCCATGACGCCGAGATCGGTTTCACCGGCCTGACTGTCGCGAACATCGACATCTCGGAGCAGCTCGGTGCGGCGCTGCCTCTCTATCTGCTTGTGGTCGTTGGACTTTCGCTCGTCCTGCTGCTGCTCGTGTTCCGCTCGGTCGTCATCCCGGTCCTCGCGACCGGTGGCTTCCTGCTGAGTATCATCGCCGCGTTCGGCGCGATCGTCGCCGTCTATCAGCTCGGGCACTTCTCGACGGTCTTCGGGGTCAACGAGCCGGGTCCGATCATCTCGTTCCTGCCGATCCTCCTCATCGGCATCCTCTTCGGGCTGGCGATGGACTATCAGGTCTTCCTCGTCTCCTCGATGCGGGAGGAGCACGTCCACGGCAAGGACGCGCGCACGGCTGTGATCACCGGCTTCAACCACAGCGCCCGGGTCGTCACGGCTGCGGCGATCATCATGATCTCGGTGTTCGGCGGCTTCGTCTGGGCGCATCTGGCCATGGTCCGTCCGATCGGCCTCGGCCTGGCGATCGGTGTCCTCGTCGACGCCTTCATCGTACGGATGACACTCACCCCGGCCGTGATGTCACTGCTCGGGGAGAAGGCCTGGTACCTTCCGGCGTGGCTCGACAGGATCCTCCCGAACGTCGACGTCGAGGGTTCCAAGCTCGAGCGCGAGCTCGGCGGCGGTCACGGTGCGGCCGATGCCGGCGCGGGCGCGGGTCCGGTCTCCGAGGATGAGCCCGAGTCCGCGGCTGAGTCCGAGCTGGCGGCGAGTCGACACTGATCGCGGCGATCCGCTGACCGAACAGGTCTTCCCGCAGGATCAGGCGTCATAACGCCTCATCCCTGCGGGAAGACCTGTCAGTGGTGGGACTGATGAGAGCTCGAAGCCGCGCCGCCTCAGCTCACGGCGTCTGCCCCGGTGCGGATCCCGAGCACGTGCTCGGTGACCATGACGGCTGCCCCGACGATGGCGGCATCCCGACCGGTGCGGGCCGGGAGGATCTGCAGGGCGCCCGTCGCCAGCGGGAGCGAGCGGGTGTACACGACCTCCCGGACACCGGCGATAAGGTGCTCGCCCGCTCGCGTGAGCAGTCCGCCGACGACGATCACCGAGGGGTTCAGCAGGCTGACGGCGGTCGCCAGGGACTCGCCGATCATCCGTCCGGCCTCGCGCAGCTCGTTGCCGGCTGCGAGGTTCCCCGCCTCGACGAGGTTGACGATGTCGACGGTCCGCTCCGCACCGATTCCCTGTGACCGCAGGCGCGCTGCAATCGCCGGGCCGCTCGCGACAGCTTCGAGACAGCCGTAGTTTCCGCACCGGCACTGGTTGTCCCCGGCATGGCGGGAGGCGACGTGCCCGAGGTCGCCGGCCGAGCCCTTGGCTCCCCGGTGGAGCATCCCGTGGGTGATGATGCCGGCCCCGATCCCGGTGGCAACCTTGACGAAGATCATGTCCTCGACGCCGGGGTGGACCCGCGCGTGCTCGCCGAGCGCCATGAGGTTGACGTCGTTGTCGACGAGCACCGGGACGGGGAGCTCCGCAGCCACCCGCGCGGGGATGTCATAGCCGTCCCAGCCGGGCATGATCGGAGGTCGGACCGGCCGACCGGTGGAGTGCTCCACCGGACCCGGCACGCCCACGCCGACGCCGACGAGGTCGGCCATCCGGTCGTGCTTGAGCAGCAGCTCTCGGGCCTGCTCGATGACCCAGCCCAGGACAACTTCGGGACCCTCGGCAATGTCAATGTCCCCGGAGTGCGTCTCGATGGGCGTGCCCGCGAGGTCGGTGAGTGCCACGGCAGCGTGGGTGGCGCCCAGATCGGCGGCGACGATCACCCGGGCCGTGGGATCGAAGCGGAACTGGACCGGCGGGCGTCCCCCCGTGGAGACGGCTGCGCCGACCGGTACGAGCAGGCCCGACGCCAGGAGTGCGTCGACCTTGGCCCCGATGGTCGATCGGCTCATCCCGGTCGCCGACGTCAGCTCGGCGCGGGTGCGCGAGCGCCCGTCGAGCATGACCGCGAGGAGGTCTGCGGCGTCCCGGACCTGGCCGGCCAGCGGGCCCGCGGAGGGGCGCAGCTCCGTCGTCATGCCGGCAAGTCAAGCACATTCAGTGGCGTCGGCAGCCGGTCGAGAGGCGTGGCCGAGACCAGATGGATGGTCACGAAATGATCACTTCGGACGATTCTCGGGGCACTTTTGCTTGACAGGTGACGGAAGTATTCGGCAGTGTTCCGTGACATGCCAGCTCAAGGACGAGCGGGGGACCGCCCCCTGCTGCAGATGACCGGGGTGGTCAAGAAGTTCCCCGGTGTCGTTGCCCTGGGCGGCGTCGACCTCGACGTCGTCGCGGGCGAGGTGCACTGCCTTCTGGGCCAGAACGGTGCCGGCAAGTCGACGCTCATCAAGGTCCTCGCCGGGGTGCACCAGCCGGACGAGGGCCGCATCGAGCTGGATGGGACCGAGGTCCACTTCGCGCACCCCCAGGCAGCGATGGACCATGGCATCGCGACCATGTACCAGGAGCTCGATCTCGTCGAGGGCCTCACGGTCGCCGAGAACATCTTCCTCGGGCACGAGAAGAGCCGCTTCGGCTTCTCCCAGCGCCGAGCGGCCCAGGACGAGACTGCCCGGCTCCTCGCCCAGCTCGGGCACCCGCGCATCTCACCGAACACCGAGGTCGGACGACTCTCAGCCGCCAACAAGCAGATCGTCAGCATGGCCCGAGCCCTGTCTCGCGACGTGCGCCTCATCGTCATGGACGAGCCGTCGGCCGTGCTCGACTCGGGCGAGGTGGACGAGCTGTTCGACGTCGTCCAGCAGCTCACCGCGCGCGGGGTGGCCGTCATCTATATCTCGCACCGCCTCGAGGAGATCCGCGAGGTGGGGGACCGCGTGACAGTCCTCAAGGACGGCAAGACTGTCGCGACCGGGCTCGACGCCAAGGAGACGCCCACCTCCGAGCTCATCCGGCTCATGACCGGGCGGACCATCGAGTACGTCTTCCCGCAACGGCAGGCGCCCGACATC
>JAAYSB010000305.1 GCA_012518475.1 Intrasporangiaceae bacterium
CTGTTCGCCAAGCGAAAGGCCACGGTCGTGGTCGCTCCCCCGGACCCCGTGTGGACGTCGGCGACCGGCGCGGCGTCGGCCGGCACCTACCCGGCCGGAGTCCACCCCGACCTCATCGACGCTGTGGCCCGCCAGGTGGTCCGCTCCTGGTGTGCCACGGCTACCCCGGAGGACCTCGCCTCGCTCAAGGCCCAGCGCCCTCACATCCCCCCGGACCTCGACCGGGCCCTGCTCATGGACCTCTCCACGCAGAGCGAGCAGTACGACATCGACGAGCACGCCCGGCACGAGTTGCGCGAGCGGTTCTGGCGGGTCGTCGACCAGGTGAAGCTCTCCTAGCGCCCGAGGACCTCGCTCACCTCCAGCTGGGTGCGCTGGCCGACGATCGCGTCGGTCCCGACGACGACGACCGACTCCGCGCCGAGCCGCGAGATCTCCGCGGTGACAGGTTCCGGCAGGTCGAAGCCAGTCGTGAAGAGCGGAGCGTGAAGGTGCCGCGCGACGGCAGCGGCGGCGAACAGTCCGGCCGTGTCGGCCAGCGGCGCGAGGTATGCCTCGCTCGCCTCCGTCCGGAAGCGTTCCGTGGCCTGAACGGCCGCCTCGTTCGGATCGACGGCTGAGACCCGGTCCACCGGGATCAACCGCCCTGCGGACGCGTAGTGGATCATGGTCGCCTCGGCCTCGACCGAGAACCCGTTCCTCCCGCGCACGGACACGAGCCGTCGGGGAGCCAGATGGCTGAGCGCACCGAGCGTCTCACCTGCCGCTGCTGCATAGTCCGCGACGAGCACTGGACCTGGTTCGTACGGCACGAGCGTGGCGACGGTCACCGCGCTGAGGATGTCGTGGTCGCCGATGACATAGGCGACCGCAACATGGCGTGGGAGCAGCTGCGCCGCGGACGCCGAGATCTCCGAGGCGTCGAGACCGGCCGCGGCGACGATCCGCGCCCCGTGCAGCACGTCCTCGTGTCCGGCGAGCAGCCCGATCACCCGGTCGGTGTCGGCCGGGCTCCCGACGACGACGACCGTCTTCGGGCGGAGCCGATCGAGCTCTGCGATCAGAGCGGCCGACAGGCCCGCGGCTGGGAGCACGAGGAGGGGTCCACCCATGGACGTCGCGAGACCGGCGGCGACAGCGAGCTCCTCGTCGTTGCGCCCGGCGAGCACGACAGCGGCTACCCCGGCCGGGATGAGCCGGCTCAGCTCCAGGCTGCGGGTCTGGGCATCGGGAGCCGCGACGCGGACGAGGCCCGTCCGGCACTCGATGCCGACCTCCGCACCACAGACGTCTCCCGCCACGACCGGCTCGGGCGCAGCCCGCCAGACCAGCACGAACGAGAGGACGACCGCGAAACCGATCGCGGTCGACCACCCGCTACGGCGCTGAGTCCCGGGCATCCCACCTCCGTGTGGCCGTCTTCTCGAGTCTAGAGCGCCACATACCCCTACTCGGGGGGAACAGGACACCGACCGACGGCACGGCGCGAACCCCTCTCGAGCCGTCCTGCCCGGTCTGAGAAGGTGGAGAGCATGAGTGAGCCGTACCGCATCGTCGTCGTCTGCTGGGGCAACATCTGCCGCTCCCCCATGGCCGAGTTCGTGCTGCGCCAGCAGTTCGAGGACGCCGGGCTCGGGGACCGCGTGGAGATCTCCAGCGCAGGCACCTCGACCGAGGAGCTGGGGCGGCCCATGGACCGCAGGACCATCGCAGTCATGGAGCGGAATCAGGTGCGCAACAGCGGATTCGGCGAGAAGCGGGCCATCCAGTTCCGCTCGGAATCCTTCGAGGACGTCGATCTCGTCCTCGCCGCCGACCATATCCACGAGCGGATCCTGGGCGAGCGCGCCCGCAGCGGTGACGACCACGCCAAGGTCCGGATGCTGCGTTCCTTCGACCCGGCAGCAGTCGCCGCCGGGACGCTCGGGATGGACGACCCCTGGTACGGCGATGACGACGACTTCGACATCACCTATACCGAGATCGTCGCGGCCGCCCCGGGGATCATCGGCTTCGTCCGTCAGCAGATCGGCGCCTGAGCCGGGCGTGATCCGGTCGACACGGGATCTGGTGTGGCGGGAGCCCGGGGTCTGGGAGGATAGCCCGCATGTCCTCCCTTGCTGACGCGACTCCGGCGATCGCGCTCGGATCGCTCGATGGCCGCTACCGCTCGGCCGTGGCCCCGCTCGTCGACCACCTCTCCGAGCCGGCGCTGAACCGGGCCCGGATCCATGTCGAGATCGAGTGGCTCATCCACCTCACCGACCACGAGGTCGTGCCGGGCGTGCGGCGCCTGAGCGACGCCGAGAAGCAGCAGCTGCGCCAGATCGTCGATGACTTCGACTCTGCCGCGATCGAGGAGCTCGCGACCACCGAGCGGGTCACCCAGCACGACGTCAAGGCCGTCGAGTACTTCCTCAAGAAGCGGCTCGCCGAGATCGCTCCGGCCGCCGAGGACGCCGGGCTCGCCGAGCTCATCCACTTCGCCTGCACGAGCGAGGACATCAACAACCTCTCCTATGCCCTCATGGTCCAGGGCGCAGTGGGCACAGTGTGGCTCCCCACCGCTTCGGCCGTCGTCGACGTCGTCGCCCAGATGGCACGCGAGATGCGGGAGATCCCGCTGCTCGCGCACACCCACGGGCAGCCCGCCACCCCGACAACGCTCGGCAAGGAGCTGGCTGTCCTCGCGTGGCGACTGGGTCGCCAGCTGCGCCGCATCGGGCGGACCGAGTACCTCGGCAAGCTCAACGGCGCGACCGGCACCTACGGAGCGCACCTCGCGGCCGTCCCCGGCGCGGACTGGCCCGCGGTCAGCCGCTCGTTCGTCGAAGGTCTGGGCCTGCAGTGGAACCCGCTGACGACGCAGATCGAGAGCCACGACTGGCAGGCCGAGCTCTACGCCGACGTCGCCCGGTTCAACCGCATCCTGCACAACCTCTGCACGGACGTGTGGACCTATATCTCGATGGGCTACTTCGCCCAGGTCCGAGGGCAGGGCACAGTCGGCTCAAGCACCATGCCGCACAAGGTCAACCCCATCCGGTTCGAAAACGCCGAGGCCAACCTCGAGGTGTCGAACGCTCTCCTCGACGTGCTCGCCTCGACCCTCGTGTCCTCCCGCCTCCAGCGGGACCTCACCGACTCCTCGATGCAGCGCAACATCGGCACCGCCTTCGGGCACAGCCTCCTCGCCCTGGACAACGTCTCGCGTGGTCTTGCCGGACTCGACCCCGTGCCGGCCGCGATGGCGGCCGACCTGGACGGGAACTGGGAGGTGCTCGGCGAGCCCATCCAGTCGGCGATGCGTGCCCTCGGCGCCCAGGGTGTCCCCGGCATGGAGGAGCCCTATGAGCGGCTCAAGGAGCTGACCCGGGGCCGGCGGATCGGGCAGGCCGAGCTCGTCGAGTTCGTCCGCGGGCTCGGACTCCCGGGCGAGGTCGAGGAGCGCCTGGCCGCGATGACCCCGCAGACCTACGTCGGGCTCGCACCCGAGCTCGTGGACCTCCTCGAGTCCTGACGCGCTCCCGCCGGAATCTCGCAATTGCGAGATCCCGGAGGGAAGGGGCCAACGCTGCACGGAACTACGCTGGACGTATGCCTGCCGAGCCCCGGATCCTCTGTTTCGGTCCCAACCCCGCGCTCGACATCACGTATGAGACCGACGGCGTGGAGCTCGGGGCCTCACACCGGATCGAGACCGTGCACACACGCGCCGGCGGCAAGGCGACGAACATCGCCCGGATCGTCCAGGCCCTCGGCGGCCGGGCCCGACTCGTCGCCCCGATCGGGGGTCACGCCGGTGATGTCTTCGCCGAGGATATCGACGACTCGGACATCGGCCTGCGGATCGTCGCCGTCCCCGGTGAGACCCGCCGCAGCATCGTCGTGGTCGAGTCCTCCGATCGCACCACGCTCTTCAACGAGGCCGGTCCGGCATGGTCGGTCACGGTGTGGCCCCACCTCCTCGAGGTCCTCACCACCGAGGTGAAGAAGGCCGACGCGGTCGCCCTCACCGGGTCCCTGCCGCCGGGCTGCCCGCCTGAGATCCTCGCCGAGGTCGTGCAGGTCTGCGTCGCCCGAGGCGTCCCCGTGCTCGTCGACGCCTCCGGCGAGGCCCTGACGGCGGCCATCACCGCCGGCGCAACGATGGTCAAACCCAACCGCACCGAGCTCAAGGCCCTCACCGACAAGGAGGGCGTCGCGGGCTGCCTCGCCCTGCGCGGTGAGGACTCCGACGTCACCGTCGTCGCCTCCGACGGCGAAGCGGGTCTGGTGGCCGTCAGCAGCGAGGGCACCTGGCGCGCGCGCCCGGCCGAGCCGGCGCAGGGGAACCCGACCGGAGCCGGCGAGGCACTCGTCGCCGCCCTGGTCATGGGACTCGCGACCGGCAAGCCCCTGGAGGAGTCGCTCCGGCTCGGGATCGGCAGCGCGGGGGCAGCTGTCCTCGAGCCGGTGGCGGGTCGGATCGACAGCGAGAAGGCCAGGACCCTGAGCGACGTTGCCGTCGTCGAGGCGATCGACCCCGAGTGAGTCGGTCGCTCAGCTCCGGCCGAACCGCTTGAGCCGCAGGGAGTTCAGGACGACGAGGACCGACGAGGCGGCCATCGCGCCACCGGCGATCATCGGGTTGAGCAGGCCGGCCACGGCCAGAGGAATCGCTGCAGTGTTGTAGGCGAAGGCCCAGCCGAGGTTCTGCTTGATCGTCCGCAGCGTCGCCCGGGACAGCCCGATCGCCGTCGGGACGGCCGAGAGGTCGGTCCGCATGAGAACGATGTCCGCGGAGTTCATCGCGACATCCGTGCCCGAGCCCATCGCCAGGCCGAGGTCGGCCTGGGCGAGTGCGGCAGCGTCGTTGACGCCGTCGCCGACCATGGCGACGACCTTGCCCTCCTGCTGGAGCCGCTCGACGACGGCGTGCTTGTCCTCGGGTCGCACGTCGGCGATCACCCGGTCCGCGGGGATCCCGACCTGGCGCGCGACGGCTCGGGCAGCACGCTCGTTGTCACCCGTGAGGAGGTATGCGGTGAGCCCCTGGGCGGCGAGGTCGGCCAGAGCCGAGGCGCTCGTCTCACGGATCGTGTCGGTGACCGTGAGGGCGGCGCGTGCGCGTCCGTCCCACCCGAGATAGACCGTCGTGCCCGGGACGGAGTCACCCGTGGGCCGGAGGGAGTCCGGGACGGCGTCGAACAGGTCGGCGCGTCCGACGACCACCTCCTGCTCTGCTCGGCTGCCGATGACCGTGGCCCGGGCTCCGGAGCCGGTGAGGGACTCGAAGTCGGCGATGCGTGGCAGCCGGAGGCCGCGGGCTGAGGCGGCTGTGACGATGGCCTGGGCGATCGGGTGCTCAGAGCCGCTCTCGACGGCGGCAGCGGCGGTCAGGGCCGCCTCCTCGCCGAGCCGACCGTCGGTGACGATCGAGTGCAGCGCCATCTCCCCGGTCGTCACGGTTCCCGTCTTGTCGATGAGTGCGGTGTTGACGCGGCGGGTGTCCTCGAGGATCTGGGGGCCCTTGATGAGGACGCCGAGCTCTGCGCCGCGACCGGTGCCGACGAGCAGCGCCGTGGGCGTCGCGAGTCCGAGGGCACAGGGACAGGCGATGATGAGGACC
>JAAYSB010000306.1 GCA_012518475.1 Intrasporangiaceae bacterium
GAGCGCGACGTCGCGCAGCTGCTTGGCCCGGTGGGCCTTGCCCCGCCAGTCACCGCCGGTGACGCGGTGCTGGACGTCACAGGGGATCTCGCTGACGGTGAAGCCGGCCTGGAGGACGTCGATCGTCATCCCGACCTCGACACCCCAGCCCCGGGCCAGTGGCGTGGCCGCGTCGAAGGCGGCCCGGCTGATGCAGCGCTGACCGGAGAGCGGCTGGACGGCGCGGTAGCCGGTGATGGTGACAATCCCCCGCTGCGCGAGGCGCACGACCCGGCCGCGGCCACCCCCGGGGGTGTGCTGCGGGGGCAGGTTGGCGATGGCGAGGTCCGTCCGGCCGAGGATGACCGGGACGACGAGCGGGGCGAGGTTGGCGGCGCTCGCCTCGAGGTCGGCGTCGACGAAGAGCAGGGGCCGGCCGACGGAGAGGCCCTCGGTGACGTCCTCCTGAGTGACCCGGCGGGCTCCTGACGCCATGGCCGCGGACTTGCCTCGGTTGGAGGCGTGCCGCACGACGATGGCCCCGGCGGCCGAGGCGATCTCGGCGGTGTCGTCCGTCGAGCCGTCATCGACGACAACGACGAGATCGACCCCGGCGATGTCCTGGATGGCCGAGATCGTCGCCGCGATGCGCTCGGCCTCGTCCTTGGCGGGGATGACAGCGGCGACGCCGGTGCTCCTCGTCGGCCTCATCGACATGGTGACCTCCACCCCGCGCGTCAGCGCAGGGTCACCTGGCGGCTGAGCAGGCCGGACTTGGCCCGACGCTCGTCGGGGGTCAGGCTGTCCTCGTTCGCCACCGCGGCGGCATAGCGGGAGCGCCACTCCTCGAGCGGCTTCTCATAGGTCTGCGGCTCGGCGTCGGGGTCGAGCTCGATGACGGGAACGAGCAGGCCGCAGGCCCGGAAGGCCCCGAGGAGGCGGGTCTCGCCACCGAAGGCGTCCTCGCCCGCGGCATGCAGTCGCGCGAGGGCGTTGGTCGCGACGTCCTCGTCCTCGGGCAGCACGATCCGGACATAGGTGCGCTCACCCATCCGGCACCAGAACGCCGATTCCTCACCGAGGCGCACCGTCGGGATGGCCGAGGCGTTGGCCCGTTCGAGCGACTCCTTGGCCTCGCCCTCGAGCTCGGCACCGGCGGTCCAGAACTCGAAGCCGTCATGGACCTCGGCCCGGAACGGCGCGGACTGGTCGACGACGTCCTGGAGACGCGGGGTCTCGAGGGTCGGCTGCGGGACGCTCTGGAGGGGGTGGCCCTCGTCGAGGGCCGCCGTGCCGAGGATCTGGTTGACCAGGTCGCGGGAAGCGTCGCCGCTGGCTCCGCCGGACTGGGTTCCGACGAGGACCTCGCCGCCGTCCCGGTGCAGGCCGGCCCAGGCCATCGGCAGGACGGTCGCGATGGTCGCCTCACTCAGACTGTCGGGGACTCCGGAGCCGGTCAGGGTGACGGTGCCGGTCGCGGCGGGCAGGATCTCGCGGATGGCGACCCACTCGGTCTCCCCCACCAGGCCCTCGAACGGCCGGGCCACGAAGGGGACCTGCTTCTGCTTCTTCGGAGCGCTCCCGGTGGGAGCGGACTGCGCGCCCTGGCGCGCCTGACGACGTCGTGATGCCTTGCCCATGAGGCCCAACTGTACGTGCCCACGCCGGTGCGAACCGTCTCGAGCGCCTCGCCGGGCTCTCGGCCACCGCGTAGGCGTCGGTTACGCTCCCTAGCGTGAGTGAGAGCACGATGGAGAGCGACGAGTACGGCGGCATCCCTGGTCAGGGGCTGGTCCGGACGGCCCGCATCCCCTGGTGCGCCGACGCCAGCGCCGAGGCACGCCGGGTCGTCGTCACCGACCTCGAGGCCCGTGGGGTCCCCGAGATGATCGTCGACGAGGTCGAGCTCGTCCTGTCCGAGCTCGTCGCGAACTCACTGCGGCACGCCAGCCCCCTCCCGGACGGCACGATCCGGGTGCACTGGAAGTCCAAGAACGACGTCGTCGAGCTCGAGGTGTCCGACGGCGGGGGTCAGACCACCCCGTCGGTGCGCCGCCCTGCGCCCTGGGCGCCCTCCGGTCGCGGCCTGCGGATCGTGCGCAGCCTCGCGCACGAGTGGGGTGTCGTCGACGACCGCGGCACGGTGACGGTCTGGGCGGCCATCGGCGGACCCTCCCGCCGCCGCGTCAACTGACGCCGCTCCCTCAGTTCCTCGCGGTCGGGGTCCTGTCCTCGCCGTCCTGGGCAGCCTTCGACGACTCGGTGTGGATGCACTCCGGGTGCCCATCGGTGTCGCACGGGTCGCACTCATCACCGTCCCCGGGCTCGACGCCCTCGGGCCGCGTGCCGGCCACCTCGTTGCTCGCAGGGTCCGCCTCTGGCAGGGGATCCCCACCCTCGAGAGGTGGTGGCATGGCCGCGACCTCATCGAGATCGGGTTCGGGCTCACTCGACCGCAGCGACTGGACGATGACCTTGACCATCGCCATGACCGGGACGGCGAAGAGGGCGCCGATGACGCCATAGATGTAGCCCCCGATGGTCACCCCGAGGATGACCCCCCACGGGTGCAGGTTGACCGCGCGGCTCATGAGGACTGGTTGCAGGACGTTGCCCTCGACCTGGTTGACGAGGATGACGATCCCGAGCATGATCAGCGCCGCTGTCAGGCCCTCGCTGAACCAGGCGATGAGGACGATGAGGGCGCCGGAGCTGACCGCACCGACGACGGGGATGAACGAGGCGAGGAAGACGATGATCGTCATCGGCACGACGAGAGGCAGGCCGAGGATCAGCGCCCCCAGGCCGATACCGACAGCGTCGACGGCAGCGACGATCGCCTGGGTCTTGACGTAGGCGCGGACCGAGTGGAAGCCGTTGCTCACGGCGTTGTCGACCTCGTCGACGATGTCGCTCGGGAGCAGGTTGACGAACCACAACCAGATGCGCCGGCCGTCGGCGAGGAAGAAGAACGTCGTGACGAGGGCGAGCACCATGGCCACGCCGAAGCTCGTCACGGCACCACCGGCGGCCATGGCCCCGCCGAGGACCTGCTGGGAGTTCTCGGTCACCCAGGCCTGCGCCTGCTCGAGGTACTCGGCGATGTCGATGTCGGTCCCGGCGAGCGGGCCCTGCTCGAGCCACTCCTGGACCTCCTCCAGTGCGGCGAAGACGTTGTCGCGCAGCTCGCCGAAGCCGGAGACGATCTGCGCGCCGGCAACCCACAACGTGCCGATGAGTCCGCCGAGGAAGATGATCATGGTCAGGCCGGCAGCGGCGTGGCTGTTGCGAATGACCCGGCCGAGGAGGCGCTTGAGCGGGATGAGCAGACCCGCGAGGAGCAGCGCGAACGCGATGCCGTTGACCACCGAGCTCACCGAGTTGAGAACACGCAGCAGCACCCACCCGCCGGCCGCGAGGGCGACGATGCACAGTGCGATGATCGCCGCGACGATGAGCCCCTTCGGCACTGCCGCAGCCGCACTCCGCACCGGACTGGCCGGCTGGTCGGTGTCTCCCCTGCTCACACCGTTCACCCTACGACCCTAGAAAGGCAGGAGACTGGGATACATGCGCATGACGTATGCGGCGCGCACCTGGTGGGAGGACCGCGCCCTGCCGCGGCTCGTCGACGTCGCCCTCAGTGACGTCACCTCGCGCCCGTGGCGCGAGGCGGTCTGTGGCCCGGTCTCAGGACGGGTTCTCGAGATCGGCTTCGGGTCGGGACGCAATCTCGAGTACTACCCCGAGACCGTGACCGAGGTAATTGCCGTCGAGCCGGCTGATCTGGCCTGGGAGCGGGCGGCAGACCGGGTCGCCACCTTCGGTCGACCGGTGCGCCGGATCGGTCTGGACGGTGCCAGCCTCGCCCTCCCGGACGCGTCGGTCGACGTCGTGGTCTCGACCTGGACGATGTGCACGATCCCGGACCTCGACTCGGCCGTTCGGGAGATGCACCGCACCCTGCGCCCTGGTGGGTCGGTGCGCTATGTCGAGCACGTGCGCTCCCACCATCCGCGGGTCCGCCGGGTCCAGGAGCGTCTGCAGCCGTTCTGGAGGTCGGTCGCCGGAGGCTGTCACCTGGCGCGGGACATCGCGGGCATGCTCGAGACGGCCGGTTTCGTGGTGACGCCTCTCTACCCGGAGGGACCTCGACGCCCGAGCTCACCTGCTCGTCTCGAGCTGGTCCCTTTCGAGGCCGGTGTCGCTGTTCCGGGCGGACACCTCGCGGAATAGTGCCCGGCGTGACACCGTTGGCGTGAGGAGAACACGTCCCTATCCCCCAGCTCAAGGAGCACATCCCATGGCCACCAAGGACCTCACCCTCGCCGAGTTCGAGGAGACCGTGAAGCAGGACGGCATCGTCCTCGTCGACTTCTGGGCGGAGTGGTGCGGGCCGTGCCGGAACTTCGCCCCCGTCTTCGAGCAGGCGAGTGAGGAGCACGCGGAGATCACCTTCGCCAAGGTCGACACCGAGGCCGAGCAGCAGCTCGCCGGCGCGCTCCAGATCACGTCGATCCCGACGCTCATGGCATTCCGGGACGGCATTCTCGTCTTCAACCAGCCGGGCGCCCTCCCCGCTCCCGCCCTCAAGCAGGTCATCGAGGCCGTCGAGGGTCTCGACATGGAGCAGGTGCGCGCGACGATTGCAGAGCAGCAGACTGCCGGACAGTGATAAGCCGGGCCCTCACCGAGCGAATGGCCCGATCATGAGGAAGCCCCCAGCCTGATCAGGCTGGGGGCTTCTGAGTGCTGCGGAGGTCGCGGTCAGCGGAGAATGCCGTTGCCGACGATCTTGCCCCACCACTTGCCGAGTCCGGCGGTGTCGCCGGCCAGGCCGTAGGCGGTGATGAGCATGAGGGCCGCCTCGAACCAGTGCGAGGTGGTGATCGGGTTGGTCGCGCCCTCGGAACCGAACGGGAACGTGGCGAGGTACATGAGACCCACGAGGAGCGTGCCGAGCCAGGCAGCGAGCTTCAGGCCCGCGCCGAGGAGGAACGCGACACCGAGACCGAGGAGGCCGGCCATGAACAGCCAGTCGGCCCACGGGCCGGAGATGCTGTTGAAGAAGCCACCGAACGGGCCGGAGGCGTTGCTCATGAAGCCCTGGGCCGGCGTGCCGCCGTTGATCCAGGCGCGCTCAGTAGGGGTGGAGTAGCCAAGGCCGAACAGCTTGTCGATGAAGGCCCAGAAGAACAGCCAGCCGATGATGATGCGACCGAAGGCCATGAAGCCCCGGAGGATCGGCGACTTGACGATGTCTTCCTGGTAGAGGACGCCGTCGACAGGGGTCTGCCGGTCGCGGGCGTCGGTGGTGGTCGTGCTCATGACGCTTCCTTTCCCTTGCCAGCCGCCTGTTTGACGCTTACTACACATCGTGTGTAGATGGCGCGCCCGCCTGTCTACATGTGTGACGAGCGGGATCGGAGGCGCCGGTCGAGGGGCGACTGGCTGCGTCAGCCGCCGACCCCGGAGGCCCGCACGGTGTCGGCGTTCTCGACCGCGCCGCGCATCGGCACGCACGTCACGTCCGCCTCCTCGCCGACGGTGGCGACCGGGGCTGTGCAGATCGTGCTCGCGATCTCGGTGCCGTCCTGGAAGAAGACAAGGGTGAAGACGATCGGCACCTGACTGCTCTGCGTCGACACCGACGTCATCGACACGGTGCGCAGGCCGAGAGTCACACGCGCCTCCCAGCCCGCCTGGATCTGTGCCGGACCCAGGGTGAAGGACTCCCCGGGAGCGACCTCGACCGACTCACCCAGGCCGGGCAGACCCGGCAGGGTGGGCAGGCGGGGGAAGTCGGTCGGCAGTGCTGTGGGGAACACGGTCGGGAACTCGGTCGGGACGCCACTGGGCCATGCCGTCGGCAGGCCGGTGGACTCCTCGGTTGGCTCCTCAGTGGCGTCCTCGGTGGGTTCCGCAGGCGGGTCCGACGTCGGCTCCACCGGCGGATCAGTTGTCGCCGTGGTCTCCGCGGGCTCGCCCGTGCCCCCCTCGTCGCTGTCCCGGTTGAAGAGCCACCAGCCGCCGAGGACGCCGAGGACGGCCAGGACGAGGAGTCCGACGAGGACAGCGCCGCAGCCCTTCAGCCAGCCCGGGGTTCCTCGACCGTTGGGACGATCGGAGAGCGGGCCACCGGGCTCGAAGTACTCGTGGTACCGGTCCTCGAACCCGCCGGCTGAGGAGGCGGGCGCGGACCGGGGCCAGTCGTCGCCGCTGTCGCGCTGCGGCATCCCGCGGGTCTCGGTGGTGGGGATCGCCTGGGTCGGGGAGCTCGAGGGGTCGCGGAACTCGTCCGTCCAGCGCTCTCCGTCCCAGAACCGTTCCCGGCCATCGGGCTGGAGGTGCCATCCAGGAGGTGCGCTGCTCATCGGACTCCGCCTTAGTGGCTCGCCTCGGCCTTGTCGTCGCCGGCGGGACGGCTGTCATCGCTGCCGTGCGCCTCGTCCTTGTGAGCGAAGGGGCCGAACGGCAGCAGCGTGAAGATGCCGACGATGATGCAGCCCACGATGAAGCCGATGATCGCCGAGGCGATGGTGTTGACGAGCCAGGCGACGAAGCCACTGGCGGCGGGAATGAGGCCGGCTGCGCCTTCCTCGAGCCCGTGCACGAAGTCATAGAGGCCCGGCCAGCCCAGGTCGTTGACGCCGACGAGGAGTATGTGGCCGCCGACCCACAGCATCGCGATGACGCCGATGAAGCCGAGGACGGCGAGGAACTTCGGCATGCCGGTGACGAGGGCACGACCGATCGTGTGCGCCGCACCGGACTCACGCTTGGTCAGATTGAGGCCGATGTCGTCCATCTTGACGATGACCGCGACAACGCCGTAGATGAGCAGAGTGATACCGATCGCGACGACGACCATGATGATGGCGCGCTGGATGAACGGCGCGTCGGCGACCTCGTTGAGCGAGATGACCATGATCTCGGCGGAGAGGATGAAGTCGGTGCGGATCGCGCCGGCGACCATCTCCTTCTCCTGCTCGGCGCCCTGCTCGATGACCGGCACGTCCTGCTCGGCATGGGGCTCGAGGACGCCCATCTTCTCGAGCAGCTTCTCGGCGCCCTCGAAGCAGAGGTACATGCCGCCGAGCATGAGCAGGGGGGTGAGGACCCAAGGAGCGAACTGACTGAGCAGCAGCGCCACCGGCACGATGAACAGCAGCTTGTTGCGCAGCGAGCCCATCGCGATCTTCTTGATGATCGGCAGCTCACGCTCGGGCTTGAACCCGGTCACATAGCGCGGCGTGACCGCGGCATCGTCGACGATGACGCCTGCGGCCTTCGTCCCCGCACGGCCCGCGGCAGCACTGACGTCGTCGATGGACGCCGCCGCAACCTTGGCCAGGGCGGCGATGTCGTCCAGAAGCGCCGCGAGTCCCCCGCTCATGCGCGTCGTTCCTCAGTCATTCGGCAAGGATACGGCCGCGACAGACCTGCGCGGGCTCCCTGCCGGCGCTGATCAGCGGTCTCGCGCGTGGCAGCGGCCGCTCAGCCGGTCGGCTCCGGCGGCACCGGCTGTGGGTGCTCGACGCGGAGGAAGTACCGTCCGCCGAGCAGTCCACCCGCGGGCACCCGGCCGTCCTCGTAGCGCTCCGCGAACACCTCGACCACATCGCCTTCGTAGGCGTGGTAGCGGGCCGGGCCGGTCTGGTCCCAGCCGTGGCCGATGACGACGATGCTCCAGCCCTTCGGGGCCTCGACCTCGGTCACCGGGCCGTCCGTCACCCCCCGCTCCACCCCGTTGATGATGATCGGCTGACCCGCCAGCTCCGTGGCGTGTTCACCCAGCTGCACCCTGATTGTCGCGGCCATGACATCGGCTCCTTCCTCAACCGCGGGAGAGTGGAAACCTTCGGGACGTTCCGGTCCTCGCCTCTGACCGTACTCCTCCGCGGGCCGGGCGGCTATGGCGTGGGCAACACGCGCATACCCGGATATTGATATGTATGCGGGAAGGACTAGACATCCATATAGCCTCCGATCGTGGATCCGATTCGTAATCCGTATGCGCCGGGCGCCGGACAGCGACCGCCTGAGCTGGCCGGCCGGGACGAACAGCTCGGCGCGTTCGAGGTCGTTCTCGAGCGGGTCGCTCGTGGCCGCCCGGAGCGCTCCATCGTCCTCACCGGTCTGCGCGGGGTCGGCAAGACCGTCCTCCTCGGCGCCCTGCGTTCGAGTGCGGTGCGCGCCGGCTGGGGAACCGGCAAGCTCGAGGCCCGTCCCGACCAGTCGCTCCGACGCCCGTTGGCCTCCGCGCTGCACCAGGCCATCCGCGAGCTCGGTCCCTCCGGCGGCGCCGGCGAGCACGCCCTCGGTGTCGTGAAGTCGTTCGCGCAGCGGGACGCGGGAGCGAGCGCGAAGCTGCGGGACCGCTGGAGTCCTGGCATCGACGTGCCGGCGGTCAAGGGCCGCGCGGACTCCGGCGACATCGAGATCGATCTGGTCGAGCTGCTCTCCGATGTCGGTGGCATGGCGGCCGACACCGGCCGCGGCGTGGCGGTCTTCATCGACGAGATGCAGGACCTCGGCCCCGCTGATGTCTCGGCACTGTGTGCGGCCTGCCACGAGATCTCCCAGTCCCGTCTGCCCCTCATCGTCGTCGGTGCCGGCCTCCCCCACCTTCCAGCGGTCCTGTCGGCGTCGAAGTCCTACAGCGAGCGACTCTTCCGGTATGCGCGGATCGACCGGCTCTCCCGCGTCGAGGCGGACCGTGCCCTCGAGGCACCCGCAGAGGACGAGGACGCGACCTTCGCCTCCGAGGCGCTCGAGGCGATGTATGCCCTCACCGACGGATACCCGTACTTCATCCAGGCCTACGGCAAGGCCGCCTGGGACCGCGCGCCCAGCTCGCCCATCACCGCCGACGATGTGCGGGTCGGTGCTGCCGAGGCCGAGGAGGAGCTGGCAGTCGGGTTCTTCGGCTCCCGCTATGAGCGGGCCACCCCCGGAGAGCGCGAGTACCTTCGCGCCATGGCTGACGTGAGCGCGGCTGCAGGACAAGGAGATCCGGACCTGGAGTCCGTGTCCACCGCCGATGTCGCCAAGCAGCTCGGTCGCAAGCCGCAGTCGTTGTCACCAGCCCGAGACGCCCTCCTGAAGAAGGGCCTCATCTACTCCGGCGAGCGGGGTCGGATCGCCTTCACCGTCCCCCACTTCGGCACGTACCTGCGCGAGCACGCCTGAC
>JAAYSB010000027.1 GCA_012518475.1 Intrasporangiaceae bacterium
CATGACCGTCGACCTCGAGGCCTTCCTCGCCGGCGCCACCATCGACTCGGCCGTGCGCGACCTCGTTCCTGACTACCGGGTGCTGCTCATCGCCGTCGACGGCATCGAGCCGGGCGCCGGCGACCAGGAGAGCGCAGCCCTCATCCTCGCCGCCGAGACGTCCGCGCGGGAGACTCTTGCGCGCCGCCCGGTCGAGGAGGTGCCGCACGTGGCCGCGTGGCGCGACGCATACCGACTCTTCGGCGCCAAGCCGCAGCGGACGCGCAACTCGCTCGAGGCGCTGCTGCGGAGGGCCGGCGACGGACTGCCGCGGGTCAACCGGCTCACCGATATCTATAACGCGATCTCGGTCCGGCACCAGATCCCTATTGGCGGAGAGGATCTGGCGGGATACGTCGGGCCTCCGCGGCTGATCCGGGCGACCGGCAACGAGGAGTTCGACACCCGCGCGTCCGGAGAGGTCGTCATCGAGCACCCCGACACCGGCGAGGTGGTGTGGACGGACCCTCGCGGGGTGACCTGTCGCCGGTGGAACTGGCGGCAGTGCGTCCGGACGGCGCTCACCGACCACACGACGTCGGTCCTGTTCATCCTCGACGCGCTCGACCCGTTCGGCGATGACCAGCTCCGCGCCGCGGGCGACGAGCTCGTCGGGCACGTGGTGAGTCTCGGGCACGACGTGCGTGTCGTCCAGCGCATCCTCCGCGCCTGACCGAAGAAAGCCCGCGACATCCGCGGCGCCCTCGACAGCGTTCCGGGGAGGGTCTCAGTCGTCCTCGAACAGCTCGGGCGGAAAGCCGCCGGTCGCGATCGGCCCCCAGCGGGTCGGCCGGACGCGGATGAGGGACTTGCCCTGATCGGCCATCGCATGGCGGTACTCGTCCCAGTCCGAGTGCTCGCCGCTGATCGCGCGGAAGTACGCGACGAGGCCGTCGGCGGCCGCGGGCATGTCGACGACCTCGCCGGTGCCGTCGACCTGCACCCAGGCGCCGTCGAACTCGCCCATGATGAGCACGGAGACGTCCGGGTTGCGCCGGATGTTTTTCGCCTTGGCCCGTTGCGGATAGGTCGAGATGAGCACCTCCCCGTCCTCGGTGAGGACCCCGGTGACGAGGCTGAGCTGCGGGCGTCCGTCGCGTCGCGCGGTGGCGAGCACGAGGTGGTGCTTGCCGCGGGCGAAGTCGACCAGACCCACCAGGTCCACCTCGGTGTTCGTCGCGATGTGCCGGGCGCGGCGGTCAGTGCGGGGGATCTTCTCCATCGCACCACGCTACGCGGCGGGTCCCTCGGATGGCGGACCCCCAGGGCTCCGCGTCGCCTCAACTTTTCTTCTCAGGGAAGGAACCTTCGGCTATGGACCACAAATGTTCCGGTTCGAAGGTGAACCTTTCTTCCCTGAGAGGAAAAGTTGAGGTCGAGGGGGGCCGAGGTCAGCCGGCGACGGGGGCGTCCTGGGCGCGCGGGTAGGGGCCGGTGACGATCTCGCGGCCCTCGGCCTGCCACTGGCTGGTGCCGCCCGCGACGGAGTATGCCTCGACCCCCGCTCGCCGCAGCACGCTCGTCATCGAGGCGCTCCGGTTGCCCGACGCGCATACGACATAGACCTTCGCATCCGTGGGCAGCTCGTTGGCGCGCTCGGCAACCTGACGCATCGGCATGAGGATCGCGCCGGGCACGTGCCCGGCGCGGTATTCCATGGGCTCCCGGACATCGACGACCGTCGCGCCGCCGGCGTGTGCGGCGGCGAAGTCCTCCTGGCTCACCTCGAGCGGCAGGTCGTCGAGGGCCCGCATCGCGCGGACCTTCTCGTGCACCTCTGTCATGTCGAGCCCCTGGACCTGGGTGATGACCTCCTCCAGCGCAGCGCCGGGCAGAGCGCCGGGCTGGCTGAAGACGAGGACGCCTTCCCGGAAGACCATGAGGGTCGGGATCGAGCTGATCCCGGCTGCTGTGGCCAGGGCCTTCTCGGCCTCGGTGTCGACCTTGCCGAAGACGATGTCGGGGTGCCGTTCGGACGCCGCCTCATAGACGGGTGCGAACTGACGGCAGGGCCCGCACCAGGCAGCCCAGAAGTCGACGATGACGATCTGCTCGGTCGTGACGACCGACTCGAACTCGGCCTGAGTGAGGTCACGGGTGGCCATGGTGGCGGATCCTTCCTGGAGGGATGACCAATATACCCCCCAGGGTATCACTCGCAGGGGCCGTCTCCAACGCCCGCAGATCTTCCATGCCTCCGGCAAACGCACTGGGCACGACCGGCAAGAGATTCGCGGGACGACATGTGCCGAGGCCTCGGCGGCGGTGAAGGGTGAGCGGTCAGTCCTCGCCGATGAGCGCCAGAAGGGCGGCCTTGAACTCCTCGGGGCGCTCCAGGTGGGCGGAGTGGCCGACCCCTTCGAGGACGACCTCCCGATAGCTGCCACCGGCCGCCTCGTAGGCCTCGAGGACGTCGCGGGTCTGGGCGAGCATCGGCTGGGGTGGCGCGACGTCCTCACCCGGCCACCCGGGGATGACGCCGTGCTTTCCGAGGGTGTTGAGGTCGAAGAAGGACTCGTCGCCGACGATCGCGTCGACGTCCCCCCGGATCCAGAGGATGTCGGGCTTGTCCGCGAGGTCGACGATCCCGGCAGTGTTGAAGTGCACGGGGCTCAAGGTGTTGAGCACCCCACGGTCACCGGCCGCGAAGCCGGGCCACGAGTCCGAGGTCGTGGCAGTGCCGGGGTAGTTGTCCGCCCCGGTCTTCGTCGAAAGCATCGCGTCGAGCCATGTGTCCAGGTGCTCGCTCGTGTACCCGGCCGCGACATAGGAGCCGGCGAAGACGTTGGCCGGGCTCGTCGGCTCGTC
>JAAYSB010000307.1 GCA_012518475.1 Intrasporangiaceae bacterium
CGTCGCCGTAGTACAGGCACGGCGAGCCCGGGAGGCTGAGGACGAGAGCGTGGATGAGCTCGATCTCCGGGCGGGAGTTGTCGAGCAGGGGAGCGAGCCGGCGACGGATCCCGACGTTGGCGCGCATACGGGGGTCGGGGGCGTACCAGCCGTACATCGCGGCACGCTGCTCCGGGGTGACCATCTCGAGGGTGAGCTCGTCGTGGTTGCGCAGGAAGGTGCCCCACTGGCCACCCTCGGGGATCTCGGGGGTGTCTGCGAGCACGTCGATGATCGGGGCGGCCTTCTCCTCGCGCAGCGAGTAGTAGAGCATCGGCATCACCGGGAAGTGGAAGCACATCTGGCACTCGGGCGCCTCGTCGGTGCCGAAGTAGTCGACGACCTCCGCCGGTGGCTGGTTCGCCTCGGCGAGCAGGATCCGGCCCGGGTACTCCTCATCGACCAAGGCCCGGATCTCCGCGACGAGCTCGTGCGTGCGCGGGTGGTTCTCGCAGTTGTGACCCTCCTCCTCGATGAGATAGGGGATCGCGTCGAGACGGAACCCGTCGATGCCCATGTCCATCCAGAACCGGACGACGTCCTTCATCGCCTCCATGACCGCGGGGTTCTCGAAGTTGAGGTCGGGCTGGTGGGAGAAGAAGCGGTGCCAGAAGAACTGCCGGCGCACCGGGTCGAAGGTCCAGTTGGACTCCTCGGTGTCGACGAAGATGATCCGCGCGTCCTGGTACTTCTCATCGGTGTCGGACCACACGTAGAAGTCGCCGTAGGGGCCCTCGGGGTCACTCCGGCTCTGCTGGAACCAGGCGTGCTGGTCGCTGGTGTGGTTCATGACGAAGTCGGTGATGATCCGGATGCCGCGGGCGTGCGCCTCGGCCACGAGCTGGCGGAAGTCCTCGATCGTGCCGAACTCCGGCAGCACCGCGGTGTAGTCCGAGATGTCATAGCCGCCGTCACGCAGCGGGCTGGCATAGAAAGGGGGCAGCCACAGGCAGTCCACGCCGAGCCACTGGAGGTAGTCGAGCCGGCTGATGACGCCCTGGAAGTCGCCCGTGCCGGACCCGGTCGTGTCCGAGAAGCCTCGGACCAGCACCTCGTAGAAGACGGCCTTCTTGTACCAGGTGGGGTCGTTGCGCAGACCGGGCTGCGCGACGTTGAGTCCTTGCATGAAGAGGGCTACCTCCGGATCCAGACGATGTGGACCGGCTCGTTCTCCGGGCCGAGACGGACATACGTGTGCTCACCCCAGGACCACTCGGCGCCGGTGATCATGTCATGGGCGACGAAGCGGTCGGGGTACTCGAGACCGAGCTCGGGCATCGTGAGCCGGATCTGGCTCTCGCGGGTGCTGTGCGGGTCGAGGTTCGCCACGACGATGACGACGTCGTCGGTGCCGTCGGGCAGTCGGCGTCGCTTGCTGAACACCATGATGTTCTCGTCGTCGGCGTGGTGGAAGGTGATGTTCCGCAGCCAGTGCAACGACGGGTGCGAGGCGCGAATCTCGTTGAGACGCTTGAGATACCAGGAGAGTGACTGACCCTCGCGGTCCCCGCCGGGCTCGTAGCGGTACCACTCCCGGTCCTTGTACTGGTACTTCTCGTTGTCGATCTGCTCCTCCGCGCCGGGCCTCGCGATGTGCTCGTGCAGCTCGTAGCCGGTGTAGATCCCGTAGGTCGGCACGAGGGTGGCAGCGAGGGCCGCGCGCAGCTTCCAGGCGGCAGGGCCGCCGAACTGCATGTAGGGCGTGAGGATGTCGTGCGTCGTCGGCCAGAACGACGGCCGCATGTAGTGCGCCGTCTCGGTCGCGAGCTCGGTGACGTACTCCTGGAGCTCGTGCTTGGTGTTGCGCCAGGCGTAGTACGTATAGCTCTGCTGGAAACCGACCTTGGCCAGGGCGCGCATCATCTGCGGCTTGGTGAACGCCTCGGACAGCCAGATCACCTCGGGGTGGTCCTTGGCCACATCGGCGATGAGCCACTGCCAGAACTGGACCGGCTTGGTGTGCGGGTTGTCGACCCGGAAGATCTTCACCCCGTGGTCGATCCAGACCTGGATCATCCGGCGCATCTCCGCGTAGGCGCCCTCGGGGTCGTTGTCGAAGTTGAGTGGATAGATGTCCTGGTACTTCTTCGGCGGGTTCTCCGCATACGCGATCGTGCCGTCGGCGCGCGTCGTGAACCACTCGGGGTGCTCCTCGACGTACGGGTGGTCGGGGGAGCATTGCAGGGCGATGTCCATCGCCACCTCCAGTCCCAGACCGGCGGCGCGCGCGACGAAGTGGTCGAAGTCCTCGAACGTCCCGAGGTCCGGGTGGATCGCGTCGTGACCTCCGTCCGGGCTGCCGATCGCATACGGACTACCGGGGTCCTCCGGTCCGGCGTTGAGGGTGTTGTTCGGGCCCTTGCGCGCCGCCGTCCCGATCGGGTGGATCGGGGTGAGGTAGACGACGTCGAAGCCCATGTCTGCGATGGCCGGAAGCCGCTCGGCGGCCGTGCGGAAGGTGCCGCTGCGCCAGGTGCCGGTCTCCGCGTCGAGGACCGCGCCCTCGGAGCGCGGGAAGATCTCGTACCACGCGCCGGACAGCGCGAGCTGACGCTCGACGAGCAGGGGGTATGCGGTGCTCGGCGAGACCATCTCCCGCAGCGGGCGAGAGGTCATCTCGGTGCGCACCGGGTCGGCGGCGCCTGCGTCGAGGCGGTACTGGACGCCGTGGGAGCTGTCCCGCATCGCCGCAACCGCGTCGGTGAGGACCGCCTTCTGCTCGGTGGTGCGCTCGACGCTGTCGAGGGCGCGTTCGAGGACACGCGCCCCCTCCTCGAGCATGAGCTCGACATCGACCTCCGCGGCGATCTTGACCATGGCGTCGTGGCGCCACGTGCCGTAGGGGTCGGACCAGCCCTCGACCCGGTAGTGCCACAGACCCGTGGCGTCCGCGGCGACGGTGGCCTCCCAGAGGCTCAGCCCCTCGTTGACGCACTCCATCGGCACGATCTTCTCGGTCCCGTCCGGGGCGGTGAGGACGACGCTGGCGTTGACCGCATCGTGGCCCTCACGGAAGACGTTCGCGGTGACGACGAACTCCTCGTCGACGACGGACTTCGCGGGGCGATCACCGTTGTCGACGCACGGGCTGACGTTCATGACCGGGATCCGCCCCAGTGGGGTCTGGGGTGGCTCAGACCGCGGCGGCTGAGCCGGCGACGGCGGCTCGGTCGTGGGGGCGGTGGCCTCCTGCGGCTCAGCGGCGGCTGCGGGCTCCCCGACCGTGTTCGCCGCTGCGGCCGTTGCCTGCGCTGCGACGCTCGGCGTGCTCGAGGAGGTCTGCGCGGATGCTGGCTTCGTGCCCTTCTTTCGTGGCTTCACGGCGTCCACGCTATCGAAGGTGTCACCCTGGTCGGGACCGCGTGGGACCTTCACTCCGCCTCGGTGCACGCATAGATCCGCAGCGTTGCGGCCGGCATGAGGATCTCGTCCCCGGGCGCCGAGCGCTGGCCGACGCGGGGGTCGTCGGGACGCTCCCAGGCGGAGTCCCAGAGGAGGGAGTATCCGTGCAGGCCGGACCCGCCCGGGAGCCGGAAGATCTCCTCGTTCGCGCCTCCGTGGAGGACGACGAGGATGCTGCTGCTGCGGATGTAGCTGCCGTCGAGCAGCATGCCGAGGGTGTGGGTGGCACCGGACTCCCACTCGGACCACGTGAGGGACCTGCCGTCCGGGGCGAACCAGGCCAGGTCGACCGAGCCGTTCTCGTCGACCGCGCCGGTGAAGAAGGTGCGCTGCCGCAGGGCGGGGTGGGCGCGGCGCAGGGCGATCAGGGCGCGGGTGGTCTCGAGGAGGTCGTGCTGCCACGGCTCGTGGTCCCAGTCGAACCACATGTCCTCGATGTCGAGGCAATAGGCGTTGTTGTTGCCCCACTGGGTCCGTCCGAACTCGTCCCCGGCATTGATCATCGGGACGCCGGTCGCCACGAGCAGGGTCGCCATGAGGTTGCGCATCGAGCGGCGCCGCAACGTCATCGTCTCGTCGTTCGCCTCCGCCCAGCCCTCGTGGCCGTGGTTGAAGGACCGGTTGTCGTCCGACCCGTCGCGGTTGCCCTCGCCGTTCGCCGCGTTGTGCTTGGTGTTGTAGGCCGTGAGATCGGCCAAGGTGAAGCCGTCGTGCGCGGTGACGAAGTTGACCGACGCGAGCGGGCCGCGGTCGAGGGTGTGGAACAGGTCCTGGCTGCCGGCCAGACGCGTCGCGAGGTCGCGGACACCGTGGCCGGTGTGACCGTGGATGGCGGCACGCACGTCACTGAGCCAGAAGGTGCGCGTGGCGTCGCGGAACCTGTCGTTCCACTCGAGGAACGGGGGAGGGAACTGGCCGGTGCGCCAGCCGCCGGGGCCGATGTCCCACGGCTCGGCGATGAGCTTGACGCGGGACAGCACGGGGTCGGCCCGCAGCGCGACGAGGAACGGGTGGTCCGGGTCGTACTCGGTGGAGCGACCGCGGCCGAGGGTGACCGCGAGGTCGAAGCGGAACCCGTCGATGCGGCACTCGGTGACCCAGTACCGGAGGGAGTCGAGCACCTGCTGGGCGACGATCGGATGGCTGAGGTTGAGGCTGTTTCCGCAGCCGGTGAAGTTGAGGTCGTCCCCGCGGTCGTCCAGGTGGTAGTAGGCCGGGTTGTCCAGACCCCGCCACGAGAAGGTCGGGCCGTGCCCGTCGGCCTCCGCGGTGTGGTTGTAGACGACGTCGAGGATGACCTCGATCCCGGCCTCGTGCAGGTGCCGGACCATGCCCTTGAACTCGTCGAGGACACCCTGAGGGTCGCCGGCCGACGCATAGGGCGCGTGCGGTGCGAAGAAGCCGAGGGTGTTGTAGCCCCAGTGGTTGGTCAGTCCGCGCTGGACGAGGTGGGACTCGTGGGTGAAGGCGTGGACCGGCAACAGCTCGACGGCAGTGACGCCGAGCCGCTGGAGATGCTCGACCGCGACGGGGTGGGCGAGGCCGGCATACGTCCCGCGCAGGTTCTCGGGGATGGCGCGGTGGCGGGCGGTGAAGTTCTTGACGTTCACCTCATAGATCACCGAGTCGCGCAGCGAGGTGTCCGGTGCTGTCCCGTCTCCCCAGTCGAAATCGTTCTCGAGCACGACGCACCGCGGCATGTGGGCGGCGGAGTCGAGCGTGGACGGGACCTCGCCGTCGCCGCGCCAGTCGGTGCGCCGGACCTTGTGCGCGAACGACTCAGGCGCGAGCGTCACCTCACCCTCGAGGCCGCGGGCATACGGGTCGAGGAGGAGCTTGTGCTCGTTGTAGCGCAGGCCCGCACCCGGGTTCCACTCGCCGCGGGCTCGCAGCGCATACCGCTGGCCGGGACGCAGCTCCTCGAAGAATCCCCACCACCAGCCGTGCGCACGCTCGGGAAGGGGTATGCGCCGCTCGCTCTCCCCGGTCAGGTCGCCTTCGTCGAACAGGCACAGGTCGATGCCGTCGCTGTGGCCGGCATAGACCGCCAGGTCGGCGCCGCCGTCGCGCAGCGTGACGCCGGGGGGTGGTGGCAGGTCGCGGGTGGATGGTGTGTAGGGACGGAGAAGGGACACTCGAACATCCTAAGTTGGTTACGGTGGGTGCTATGAGTGATCCCACCGCCCTGCCGAACTTCCCGCCGCCGCCCAACGAGCATCCGCTGCGGGGCCTGGTCCTCGACGCGCTCAAGGACCTCGGACTCGAGCCCAACCTGGACAAGGAGGGGGACGTCTCGTTCAAGGCCAACGACCAGCAGCTGTTCGTCCGGTGCCTCGAGAACGAGGTGAAGATCATGCGGGTCTTCGGACAGTGGAAGATCGCCGACCCGGTTCCTGCGGACAAGGTCATGCAGCTGTCGGCCTGCAACGACCTCAACCTGTCGATGACGATGGTCAAGACCGGCCTCGGCCCGGACACCCTCGTCGTCACCTCCGAGCACATCGTGACCAGTGACCAGTCCGTCAAGCAGCTCATGTCGGTGAGCATCCAGATCGTCCTCGCCACCGTGCAGGCCTGGCACGAGCGGGTCGTCAAGCTCGCCGAGCGGATCGCCGAGCAGCGTGCCAAGGCTGCCCAGGGCGCTGACGGAGCAGAAGCAGCCCCAGGGGCCGACGACGCGCCGGCGCAGAGCCAGGACGCGCCCGAGACCGACCAGCAGGACGGTGAGCCCCGTGAGTGACTTCGTCACAGTCGACATCGAGGACGGCATCGCGACGATCCGGCTCAACCGGCCGCCGATGAACGCCCTCAACGCCGAGATCCAGGCTGCCCTTGCGCAGGCGTGCGCCCAGGTCTCCGCGGACAAGGACGTCGCTGCGGTCATCGTCTACGGCGGCGAGAAGGTCTTCGCTGCCGGGGCCGACATCAAGGAGATGGCCGAGATGTCCTACACGGCCATGGCCGACCACTCGGTGCTCCTCCAGGACTTCACCCGGGCCCTGGCCCAGATCCCCAAGCCGACGGTGGCCGCGATCACCGGCTACGCCCTCGGCGGTGGGTGCGAGGTCGCACTGGCCTGCGACTTCCGGATCGCTGCGAAGAAGGCCCGACTCGGCCAGCCCGAGATCCTGCTCGGCATCATTCCCGGCGCCGGCGGCACCCAGCGGCTCGCCCGCCTCGTCGGTCCGGCCAGGGCGAAGGACCTCGTCTTCTCGGGTCGGTTCGTCACTGCGGACGAGGCGCTCGCCATCGGCCTCGTCGACGAGGTGGTCGACGCGGAGGCACAGGAGGGCGACGGCTGCCCCGTCTATGCGGCCGCCCGGGCCCGGATGGCGGCCTACGTCGGCGGGCCGGCCTATGCGCTGCGTGCCGCGAAGGAAGCCATCGATCGAGGACTCGAGGTCGACCTCGAGACCGGGCTGCAGATCGAGCGGATGCTCTTCGCCGGCCTCTTCGCCACCAATGACCAGAAGCACGGCATGGAGAGCTTCGTCGAGAACGGCCCCGGCAAGGCGACCTTCTCCGGCAGCTGACGATCGTGACGGCGGTCACGTTCCGTGCTCCCACGTGGGCAGCGTCACGCTGGTTTGGGTGGGACGGACTGTCGACGTTTGCGAGGATGGTGCGTGATTGTCGGGCTGATCGCCCGGACCCATCCGCCATCGGCACCCAGCGCCGGATCGTCGTGCACTGGACGATGGCGACACGACTCACCCGAACACGGGAAGGACGAACCGAATGAACATCGTCGTCTGCGTCAAGCACGTGCCGGACGCCCAGTCCGAGCGCGGATTCGACGCTTCTGACAACACGACCGACCGCGAGAGCGTCGACGGTCTCCTCAGCGAGCTCGACGAGTACGCCGTCGAGGAGGCGCTCAAGCTCGTCGAGGCCGGCGAGGGCGAGGTCACGGTCGTGACGATCGGTCCGGACCAGGCCGCCGACGCCGTGAAGAAGGCGCTGCAGATGGGCGCCGACAAGGGCGTGCACATCTCCGACGACGCCATTGCGGGCTCCGACGCCCCGGCGACGTCCCTGATCCTCGCCGAGGCCATCAAGAAGATCGGTGGCGCCGACCTCGTGATCACCGGTATGGCCTCCACCGACGGCACGATGAGCGTCGTCCCGGCGATGCTCGCCGAGCGTCTCGGTCTGCCGCAGGTGACCTTCGCCTCCGAGCTCACCGTCGACGGTGGCTCGGTGACGATCCGCCGCGACGGTGATGCCGCCTCCGAGACGATCACCGCCTCGCTGCCGGCGCTCGTGTCCGTCACCGACCAGATCAACGAGCCGCGGTACCCCTCCTTCAAGGGCATCATGGCCGCGAAGAAGAAGCCCGTCGAGACCTGGTCCCTCGCGGACCTCGGTGTCGACGCCGCCCAGGTCGGCCTCGACGCCGCCTGGACCAAGGTCGAGGACGTCACCAAGCGTCCGCCGCGTGAGCAGGGAACGATCGTCACCGACGAGGGCGACGGCGGAACCAAGCTGGCAGAGTTCCTGGCCTCCCAGAAGTTCATCTGAGCGACGACAACGTAGAAAGGAAGTTGAACACTCATGGCTGAAGTTCTCGTTCTCGTCGACCACGTCGGTGGCGACGTCCGCAAGACCACCGCTGAGCTGTTGACCATCGCCCGCCGCCTCGGCGAGCCCTCCGCCGTCTTCGTCGGCGACGGCCTCGACCGAGCCAAGGAGGCCCTGGCCAAGTACGGCGCAGAGAAGGTCTATGCCGTCTCCGGTGACGACGTCACCGGCTACCTCGTGGCCCCGCAGGCTGAGGTGCTTGCGGCGCTCGTCGAGCAGACCTCCCCGGCTGCCGTCCTCATCCCGTCCAACCCGGCGGGCAAGGAGATCGCGGCCCGCCTCGCGATCAAGACCGAGTCGGGTCTCATCACCGATGCTGTCGACGTCCAGGCCGGCGACGACGGCGCTCCGGTCACCACCCAGTCGGTGTTCGCGGGCTCCTACACGGTCAAGTCCAGGGTCACCAAGGGCACCCCGATCATCGCGGTCAAGCCCAACTCGGCCGCACCCGAGGAGACCTCCGGCGCCGCCGCGGACGCCGCTGTCGACGTGACGGTCTCCGACGCCGCCAAGGCCGCGAAGATCCTCGAGGCCAAGGAGAAGCAGGCATCCGGTCGTCCCGAGCTCACCGAGGCCGCCATCGTCGTCTCCGGTGGTCGTGGCACCGCCGGTGACTTCACCAAGGTCGAGGAGTTCGCCGACAGCCTCGGTGCCGCAGTCGGCGCGTCCCGCGCCGCCGTCGACGCCGGCTGGTACCCGCACTCCCACCAGGTCGGCCAGACCGGCAAGCAGGTCTCCCCGCAGCTGTACGTCGCGGCCGGGATCTCCGGTGCCATCCAGCACCGCGCCGGGATGCAGACGTCCAAGACGATCATCGCCATCAACAAGGACGAGGAGGCCCCGATCTTCGAGCTCGTCGACTTCGGGGTCGTCGGTGACCTGTTCACCGTCCTTCCGCAGGCCACCGATGCCGTCAAGGCCGCCAAGGGCTGATCCACCGGAGATCACCGAAGCAGCAGGCGAGAGGCCGTCCCGGATGGGACGGCCTCTCGTCGTTTCCCGGGGAGTCGCTAAGGTCTGACTCGTGCCCATCTCCACCTCTTCGGCTCCGACGCCGACCCGGTCGCGGTCGACAAGCACCGACCTCGCACTCATCGCGTCCTTCGCGGCCCTGATCGCGGTGCTCGGGATCGTCCCGCCGATCGCGGTCGGTCTGCCGGTGCCGATCACTCTGCAGACGATGGGCGTCATGCTGGCGGGCCTCATCCTCGGCGCGCGCCGGGGGGCGCTGGCGGTCCTCGTCTTCGGCGTCCTCGTCCTTGTCGGTCTTCCGCTGCTCTCGGGCGGGCGGGGCGGTCTCGGCGTCCTCGCCGGCCCCTCGGCCGGCTACTTCGTCGGATTCGTCCTCGGCGCATACGTCACAGGCTGGGTCATGGAGCGCCTGGCCGACCGCGTGCCCGTCGTCGCTGCGGCCCTGACCGCTGCCGTCGTCGGCGGTGTCGCTGCGGTCTATCTCATCGGCATTCCCGTCCTCGTCTGGCGCACCGAGTCGACCGCCATGGCCGGACTGGCCTTCCTCCCCGGCGACCTCATCAAGGCGGTGCTGGCAACGGCGGTCACTGCCGGGGTCCGCCGGGCGCTGCCCGGCCGGTGACCTGGGAGCACGTCCTCTCCGCGGCCGGGTACTGGGACGGCGGCGACCTCCTACGCGTCCCGACGTCCGGGACGACCGGAGGAGCACCCCGCCTGGTCGAGCGGACCGTGCAGTCCTGGACCGACTCCTTCGGCCCCTTCACGCAGGTCACAGGCCTGCACGCCGATGATGTGGTCCTCGCGTCAGGCCCGGCGTCCTCGATGTTCGTCTATGCGCGGGCCCACTCGGCCTGGCTCGGTGCCGAGACCATCGCCGAGTCCCGGTGGCGGCCTGAAAGGGCTTCCGCCGCGACGGTTGCCCACCTCACGTCGACGATGCTCGCGGACGTCCTCGAGCTCGACCGTTCCCGGTTGCGGCTCGTCGTGGTCGCCGGCTCGGCCCTCGCCCCGGCGCTGCGCGAGCGCGCACTCGCGCGGGGGATCGACGTCGTCGAGTACTACGGAGCGGCCGAGCTGTCCTTAGTCGCCATCGGCCGGGGCGAGCTGGAGGCGTTCCCGCAGGTCGAGGTCGAGGTGCGTGACGGCGTCATCTGGGTCCGGAGTCCATGGACCGCTCTGGGCTACGCCGGGGGCGTCGACGGGCCACTGCGGAGCGACGGGTCCTGGTGCAGTGTCGGAGACCGGGGTGTCCTCCGTCAGGGGGTGCTGACGGTCAACGGTCGTGATGACATCGTCACCACTGGGGGTCGGTCGGTTCCTGTGGCCGACGTCGAGGCGGTCCTGCGGTCGGCACCCGGTGTGCGGGAGGTCGCGGTTCTCGGCGTGCCCCAGGAACGCCTCGGTGAGGTCCTGGCAGCAGTCGTCGTCGGGGGCGAGCGACAGTCAACGATGCGCCATGTGCGGGAGCGGCTCCCACGCGAACAGTGTCCGGTGCACTGGTTCACCGCCGAACGACTGCCGAGCACCGCTGCCGGCAAGGTGAGCCTGCCCGACCTGCGTCTCGCGCTCGCTGCGGGGGAGGTGCGGACATGGACCTAGACCCCCGCACGCCGGTGATCGTCGCCGCCCGCCGTACCCCGATCGGGACGGCGGGCCACTCCCTGAAGGACGTCACGGCGGATGCTCTCGCGGCGGTTGCCATCGAGACGGTCGTCGCCGACCTGCCCGACGGCCTGACCGTCGACGAGGTGGTGCTCGGCAACTGCCTGGGTCCGGGCGGGAACCTGGCGCGGGTGGCGGCGCTGCGGGCGGGGCTCCCGGACGAGACCGCCGCCCGGACGGTCGACCTCCAGTGCGGCAGCGGCCTGGCGGCGGTCGTGGCGGCGGTCGACGCCATCCAGGCCGGACGGTGCGACGTCGTCATCGCAGGCGGAGCAGAGAGTGCCTCCACCGCCCCCACGCGGCTGTGGCCATCGGGAGCCGCCTACTCGAGGGCGCCGTTCGCGCCGGCTGGTCACGCCGATCCCGACATGGGTCCGGCCGCTGACGACCTCGCCCGGCACGCGGGTATCTCCCGGGAGCGATCCGATCGGTATGCCGCCCGCTCCTTCTCCCGCGCCCGGACCGCGGTGCAGGAGGGGCGCTTCGACGAGGAGATCGTGCCCGTGGGGCAGGTGCGGAGGGACGAGCGGGTCCGGGACGGGATGACCCCCGAGCGGCTTGCCCGGCTGCGCCCGACCTTCGGCGCAGACGGAGTCGTCACCGCGGCGACCGCGACCGGGATCAGCGACGGCGCCGCCGTCGTGGCGGTCATCCCGGAGGAGCTCCGCGCCAGGCTGGGCGTCCCCGGCCTCGCGGTTGTGGCGACGTCCCAACGCGGGTGCGACCCGGCCCTTCCCGGCCTCGGACCCGTCCCCGCGGTCCGAGCCCTCCTCGACGGCCCCTCGATAATCTCGCAATTGCGAGGTTATGGAGGGGGAGCCGACTGGGGGATGATCGACCGCGTGGAGATCAATGAGGCGTTCGCCCCGCAGGTGCTCGCCTGTTGTGATGCGCTCGGTCTCGACGAGCAGCGCGTCTGCCCGGACGGTGGGGGGCTGGCCCTGGGCCATCCCTGGGGAGCGTCGGGGGCTGTGCTCCTGGTCCGCCTGTTCTCAGCCCTCGTGCGGCAGGGGCTGGGCCGGACCGGGCTGGCGGCGATCGCCGTCGGGGGAGGACAAGGAGTGGCCGCACTGGTCGTCACGGTCGGTGAGACGGCCGCTTCATGACGACTCCCGTCATCGAGCTGCGGGACGTGACCGTCGTCCGCGGGAGCCGAACGATCGTCGACTCGGTGTCCCTGGTCGTCGAGGAACGCCGCCTCGGTGTCATCGGGGCCAACGGCTCGGGCAAGTCGACCCTCGCCCGGATCATCGGCGGCCTCATCTCCCCGACCGCCGGAGAGGTTCGGGTGCTCGGCCTCGATCCGGTCCGGGACGGTCGCGCGGCGCGGGCCCGGATCGGCTTCTGCTTCGCAGACCCCGATGCCCAGATCGTCATGCCGACGGTCCGTGAGGACATCGCCTTCTCGCTGCGCAGATCGCCACTCTCGCGAGAGGAGCGGGCAGACCGGGTCGATGAGGCCCTGGTGCGGTTCGGGCTGACCGCGCTCGCTGACGCGCCGGCCCACCTGCTCTCGAGCGGCGAGAAGCAGCTCCTCGCGCTCGCCTCGACGCTGGTCCGCGAGCCTGACCTGGTCCTCTGTGACGAGCCGACGACCCTCCTCGACCTGCGGAACGCGGGGGAGATGGCAGCGACCATCGAGTCGCTCTCCGAGCACCTCGTCATCGTCAGCCACGACCTCGACCTCGTGATGGGCTGCGAGCGGGTGATCCGGCTCGACGACGGTGCCCTCACCGACGACGGGGAGCCCGGTCCGGTCATCGACCGCTATCGCCGCGATATGGCCCGAGCACGGAGCTGATGGGACCTCAGTGATGATCGGCAGACAGTGATGATCGGCACCACGGCGCACACGCGAGGCCGGCTGTCGGTGGGGCATCGGCTCCTCGCCATGCTCGTCGCCGAGGTGCTTCTCGTCCTGCTTGTCCGTTCGCTCCCCGCGCTCGGGCTGGCCGCGGTCCTCGTGACCCTGGCCTATGCCTGGGCCGGAGTCCGTCCGGGGGAGGCGTGGCGCACGCTGCGCCTCGCGATTCTCTTCGCGGTCGTCGTGGGTGTCCTCCAGAGCATCGTCCTGCCGTGGCAGCGGGCGGTGGTCATCGCCGGGATCATGGTGCTGGCGGTGGCCATTGCCGGGCTCGTGACTCTGACGACCGCGACGAGCGACCTCCTCGATGCGCTGGAGCGAGCGCTCGGGCCCCTGGAGCGGTTCGGGGTGGATCCCGAGCGGGTGGCCCTGACGCTGGCCCTGACTGCCCGGACGGTCCCGGTCATCGCCGGCTTCGGTCGCCGTCTTCAGGAGTCCGGTCGGGCGCGCGGGGTGCGCCTGGGGCCCGTTCCCTATGCGGTCGGACTCGTCGTTCTCACGATCCAGCACGCCGAACGGGTCGGGGAAGCCCTGCGGGCCCGCGGCGTCGACGACTGAGCCAGGGTTGGGGACCGCACGGGGAGACCGGCCGGCACATACCTCTCCAGGCTTGTTGTATGGCGACACGCAGGGGCACGATGCGGATCCTGTGCGTGTCGCCATACAACAGCTGGGGAAGACGGGTTGGGACGACTAGTCCGCGCCCTCGTGGATGAGGCGGGAGCGCAGCTCGCGGCGGGCGGCCTGCTCGTCCGGGTCGGGCACCGGCACGGCTGCAAGGAGGCGCTTGGTGTAGGCCTCCTTCGGGGAGCGCAGGATGTCGTCCCGGTTGCCCTGCTCGACGATGTTGCCGTCCTTCATCACGCAGATCCGGTCGGCGAGGGCGTCGACGACGGCGAGGTCGTGCGTGACGAACAGGCAGGCGAAGCCCATGTCGGCCTGGAGCTCGCGGAACAGATCGAGCACGGTGGCCTGGACGGAGACGTCGAGCGCGGAGGTGGGCTCGTCGGCGACGAGGAGCGTGGGACGCAGGGCGAGGGACCGTGCGATACCGACGCGCTGCTTCTGGCCGCCCGAGAGCTCGTGCGGGTAGCGGTTGCGGTAGCTGCGGGGCAGCTGGACCCGGTCGAGGAGGTTCTCGATGCGCTTCTGCAGCTCCTTGCCCTTGGCCTCGCCGGCGAGGAAGAGGGGCTCTCCGACCGACTCACCGATGGGCAGGCGCGGGTTGAGTGAGGAGGCCGGGTCCTGGAACACCATGCCGACTGTCTTGCGGACCTTGTTGAGGGTGGACCGCTTGGCATCGCGCAGCTCGACGCCGTTGACGGTGAGTGAGCCCTCGGCGACCGGCAGCAGCCCGGTCGCGGCTCGGCCGATGGTCGTCTTGCCCGAACCGGACTCACCGACCAGCCCCACGATCTCGCCCTTGCGGATGAGCATCGTGGCGTTCTCCACGGCGCGGAAGGCCGGCTGGCGGCCCTGCTTGGGGTACTCGATGGCGACGTCGTTGAGCTCGAGGACCACGGGTGCGTCGTCGGCGACGGAGCTCTCACGGGCGACGATGCCGACGGTGTGCCCGTCCTCAGAGCCGATGGTGGTCGGACCGGTGGACTCATCGGACTCGGCGAGGACAGCCTCGATCTCCTCGTCGACGATGATCTCGCCGCCCTCTCGCTGCCCGAGGTGGGGGACCGCTTCGAGCAGCTCGATCGTGTATGGGTGCTCAGGTGCGTGGAAGATCTCGCGCGCCGGACCCTGCTCGACGATTCGGCCCCGGCGCATCACGGCGATCCGGTCGGAGAGGTCGGCGACGACACCCATGTCGTGGGTGATGAGGATGATCGCGCTGTCGAGCTTGTCCTTGAGGTTGCGCATGAGCTCGAGGATCTCGGCCTGCACGGTGACGTCGAGGGCCGTGGTCGGCTCATCCGCGATGAGCAGCTTCGGGTCACACGAGAGCGACTGGGCGATCATGGCGCGCTGACGCTGACCACCGGAGAGCTGGTGCGGGAAGGACGTGAACGCCTTCTCCGGGTCGGGCAGCTCGACGAGCTCGAGCATCCGCTTGGCCTCGATGGCGGCCTTGCCGGGGGAGATCGGCTTGTGCAGACGCAGAGTCTCGACGATCTGCTCACCGACCGTGTAGACGGGGTTGAGCGCGGTCATCGGCTCTTGGAAGATGACGGCCACCTCGGAGCCCCGGATGGAGCGCAGCGCACCGGGGCGTAGACCGAGGATCTCGCGGCCGGTCAGCTTGACGCTGCCACGCACCCGGGAGTTCGAGGGCAACAGACCGAGCAGGGCCATCGAGCTGGCACTCTTGCCGGAGCCGGACTCACCGACGATGGCGAGCACCTCGCCCGCGTCGACGTGATACGTCATGTCGATCGCGGCCGGCACCCACTGCTTGTTGACGCCGAAGTCGACGCTGAGGTTCTGCACATCGAGGACGCGGTCGCCGCGCTTGATCGAGCCGGTCTCGACGTTGTCGAGATGGGCCTCAGGAACCGTGTCCTCGGGCTTGAGCTTCGCGAGCAGGTCCTTGATCATCGAAGGCTCCTTGGTGTTCGTCGTGACGTGATGCGTTCTGACAGGGTGAGCCGGCACCCGCGGGGGTGATCGAGGCCGGTTCCGAGGCTGAGAGGATGGATCCCATGGCAAGCCGATGGTTCCCCCGTGGTCCGATCCGATCCCGACAGCGGTCGGGCTGGATCTTCGTGGTGCTGGTTCTGGTGGTGGCCCTTCCGACGCTCATCGGGGCCTTCACACCGGTGACCCGGTTGACGGCTGCCGTCGTCGTCACGGCGGTGGTCGCTGTGACGATCACCTACCTGTACTTCGTGGCGCCGACTATCACGATCGCCGAGGAGGCCATCACGGTCGACAACCCGTGGCGGACACACGTGATCCCATGGGGTGCGCTCATCGACGTCAACACGCGATTCCACCTGACGATGGTGACCGCTCAGGGGTCGGTGCATGCACTTGCTGCACCGAGCCCGGGCGGCTTCTCCGCGATGCGCGCCAAGCCGGACCAGGATGCGCGCACCGGACGGGTGCAGCGTCAGGGCGCAGGGGCAGTGCGCCCGGGCGACCTCCCGAACCAGAGCTCGGGCCAGCTGGCCGCGGTGGTCCGGGGCCACTGGCAGGACCGTGTCGAGGCCGGAGACCTGGACACGAACGAGGTCGCGACGACCAGCCCGCGAGTAGCCAACCTCGTGGTCACCATCGGTGGCCTGGTCCTCGTGGCTGTTCTCTGGCTGCTCGCCTAGGGACCGGCTCAGCAACGGGTACATCTGGCTCCGCATCACGCGGGCTTCGACGGACCCGGGCGGTTGCCCTCGTCGTCCGCACCGTCACGGGCGACGTCGTCACCGAGGACCCGACCCCGGGTCGAGGTGTCCACGGACTTGCTCGCGCCGGCGCCGGCGCCGACCGCAACCAGGTCGGTCTCGTCGAGCATGTGCTCGCTGGTCTCCTTGGCCTTCTTCGGGTTGAACTTCTTCTGGCGCGGGTCGAAGGCGTCGCGCAGACCGTCACCGATGAAGTTGATCGACAGGCACAGCAGGATGATGAACAGACCAGGGAACCAGAACAGCCATGGCCGGGTGGTGAAGGCCTGTTGGTTCGCACTGATGAGACGGCCGAGGGACCAGTCCGGGGCCTGCACGCCGAAACCGAGGTAGCTCAGGGCGGTCTCGATGAGCACCGCCGCGGCGAGAAGGAGGGTCAGGTTGACCGTGATGACGCCGATGCTGTTCGGGAGGATGTGCTTGAAGATGATACGCCGGTCGCTGGCACCGGCGAGGCGAGCGGCGTCGACGAACTCCCGTTCCCGCAGAGAGAGGATCTCGGCACGGACCAGACGCGCCAGTCCGGTCCAGGCGAACAGGCCGATGAGGACGCCGAGAGCAATGACTCGACCGACGCCCGGTTCGACGTAGGACATGGCCATCTTGCCGAGCACCGCAGCGAGGATGAGCAGCGGGATGATGATGATGACGTCGGTCAGACGCATGAGGAAGGCTTCGATCCAGCCGCGGAAGTAGCCGGACACGGCCCCGATGACAACGCCGATGATGCCGGTGAAGAGGCCCACCATGACCATCACGAGAATGGTCATCTGGGTCCCCCGCATGGTCATCGCGAAGAGGTCGCGCCCCAGATTGTCCTGACCGAACGGGTGCTCTCCGATCTGGGTCAGACCCATGGTCGGCCGGCCACCGTCGACGACGCTGCCGATCTGGGTGTGACCCCACTTCCACCAGCCCGGAATGGGACCGAAGCCGATGGAGGAGAAGGCCAGGAGCACGACGAGCACAAAGACCACGACCGAGATGACGGCCGCGGTGTTGTGCATGAACCGCTTTCGGACGATCTGACCCTGGGAGAGGCCCTCGGTCTCACGAGCCAGTCCGTCGACGCCTTCGTCGGCAACCTTGGCGACAGCGTCCTCGTGCTCCGAGGGGTTCTGGTCTGCGTTTCCGGCAGGAGGCGTCTGGGTCATGCCTTCACCCTCACTCTCGGGTCGAGGACTGAGTACAACAGGTCGGCGACGAGGTTGAAGACCATCGCCAGGATGCCGGTGATGAGGAACACTCCCATGATCGGATTGAGATCGACGCGGCCGAGGGCCTGTATGAACAGCTGGCCCATGCCGGTGAACGCGAAGACGTTCTCGGTGATGACGGCACCACCGATGAGGCCGCCGATGTCGAACGCGATGAGCGTCGCCAGCGGGATGAGCGCGTTCCGGAAGGCGTGCTTCATGACGACCGAGCGCTCGCTCACGCCCTTGGCACGAGCCGTACGGATGTAGTCCATGTTCATGATCTCGAGCATGGAGGCGCGGGAGTAGCGGCTGTAGCCGGCCAATGCGATGAGCATGAGGGCTGCCGTCGGGAGGATGAGGTGGGTCATCGTGTCGATCCCCGACAGCCAGAAGCCCTCGTTGAAGCCAGGCGTGGCCGAGCCGACGGTGGCGATCGGCCGGCCGCGGATGCGGGCGTGCGAGACATAGTCCGGCCAGGACTGCATGAACCGGTCGATGAGGATGATGCCGCCACTGAAGAAGGCGCTCATCGCTGCAACACGCATGCTCTGAGCGCGGTCGTAGCCGCCGAACAGCCAGCCGATCCCCAGGCCGACGAGGATCGTCACGAGCGCGAGGAGGAAGATCTGAGGCCAGCTGATCTCGTTGAGGAATCCCTGAATGGGGAAGTACATGACGGCGGCGACGAGAACCGCGGTCAGGCCGGCGTAGAGGGCACGCTTGTTGCGGAAACCGGCACTCAGGTACGTGAGCCCGATCGAGATGAGGCCACCGATGATGAGGATGCCCGGGATGCCGAGGAAGGGGGCGGACAGCCAGCCGGTGGCGCTCACACCCCACAGGAGGATCATCGTGAGCAGCCCACCGCCAGCGGCGAGCATGACTCGCTTGCGGGGGTCACCGTAGGCGGCGCCGTAGAGCGCGAGCCCGACGACGATGCCTATGAAGATGACTGTGAAGAGCGAGAACGTCGGATCGGCGAGGAAGTCGTTGAACCGGATCGCACCGAACTCCTTGAGGAGGACGGCGACCCAGAAGACCGGCAGCGAGAAGAAGAGGAAGGCCATGAAGGTGATGCCGTAGTCCATGACGCTGTACTGGCGCAGGGCCGAGACGATGCCGAGCGCGATGCCGATGACGATGGACAGGATCGTGGCCCCGGTGACGAGAAGGATCGTCTGGCCCATGGCGCGCTGGAGCGAGGAGGTGACAGCCAGACCGCTGAGGCTGTTGCCGAGGTCGCAGGACGCGGCGAAGGGCGCGAGGCAGCCGATGGCGCCGCGCAGCCAGAGGAAGTAGCGCAGCGGGGGAGGGGTATTGAGATCGAGGGCCTGGGTCCGGGCAGCGATGAGCTGCTCACGGTTCGGGTCACGGCTGGTGCGCAGGTCCTCGAGCGGGTCGCCGGCGTTCGCCGCGAGGACGTAGACCAGATAGGACGAGGCGAAGAGGATGACGACCGCCATCGCGAGTCGGCGGATCACGTATCCGAGCATGTGCTTCCTTTGTCTCCTAAGCCGGTCGGGGTGTGCCGGGGAGGTGTGCCGGACGATCATCGCCCCGGTGTCGGACCTTTGTGAAGTCCGCCACCGGGGCGATGAACACCAGGTCAGTGAGACCTGACAGTAATACGTCCTGGGTGGTGGTGGGCTGGTTCAGGGAAGGAAACTCCCCGAACCAGCCCTGCTGTGGTCAGTCAGCAGACCTGATCCGAAAGCCGGATCAGCTGTTGACGGTCCACTCCCAGAAGTTCCACCACACACCGGTCTGGTTCGGCATGTACTCGATACCGGAGATGTCGTCCGAGTGGGCGATGAGGCCGGAGCTCTGGAAGAGCGGCAGGCCGTACGCGTCGGCGAACAGGTGGGTGTCGATCTGACGCTTGATGGCCTCAGCCGCGTCAGCGTCGAGCTCGGTCATGAGCTCGGTCGCCAGGGCGTCGACCTCAGGGTTGTTGTAGCCGTTGTAGTTACCGCCACCGGCCGAGGAGAACAGCTGCGGGACGCCGGCGCTGCCGACACCACTGCTGATCCAGCCGAAGATGGAGGCGTCGTAGTCCGGGTTGGCGAGCTCGCCACCCCAGCCCGTACCCATGCCGCCGTCCTCGACGACGAAGCCAGCCTCCTGAGCGGACGCCTGGATCATGGCGAAGGCGTCAACACGGTTCGGGTTCTCGTTGTTGTAGAGGATGCGGACGGTCGGGGTCGCGCCGGCGAGGAGCTCACGGGCGCCCTCGATGTCGACCTCGGCGTACTCGTCGCTGCCGTTCTCCGCGACGGCTTCCTCGTAGAGGCCGGTCTCGGAGATGACGTAGATCTGGCTGTTCAGGACCTGTGCCTCCGGGTTGACCGGCTTCACGAGCGTGTCAACGATCTGCTGACGCGGGATGGTCTTGAGGAAGGCGCGACGGACGTTCTCGTCCTCGAAGGCGCCCGCGTCCATGCGCAGGTCGACGTGGTCGTAGCTGAGCTGGTCACCCTGGAGCACGGTGACACCGTCAAGGCCCTCGAGCTGCTGGATCGTGTCCGTGGACGGCTGAGGAGCGATGACGTCGACCTCACCGTTGCGCAGCGCCGAGATGGCGGCGGCAGCGTCACCGATGAAGCGGACGGTGATCTCGTCGACCTGAGCCGCGAGCTCGCCACCGTAGTTCTCGTTCTTGACGAGGGTGATCGACTGCTCCGGGACGAACTCGGAGACGATCATCGGACCGCTGGAGAGGAGGAGGTTCTCGTCCTCACCGGACGGCATCGCCTCGACGGTGAAGTCCGTGTTCCAGACCTCGGCGAGGGCAGTCAGCTGCTCGTTGGCCTCGCCGGGGGTGGCGGACTCGAGAAGCGTGACCATCTCCTCCTCGGTCATGCCGGCGCGCTCGGCGACGACGTGAGCCGGCGGCATGGCCAAGCTGTAGGAGATCTCCCAGTCGACGTACGGCTCCTCGTAGGTGAGCGTCATGGTCCGCTCGTCCTCGAACTCCGGCATGCCGGTCAGTCCGAGACCCTCGGTGGAGCCGGCGTAGGCGAAGAACGACGGGTCGGGCGCGCCCTCCTCGTTCGGCGCACCGTTGAAGTGGCCGGACTGGACCGCCCACGCGAGGAGCATGTCGCCCTTGTCGATGGCGTTGCCATCGGACCAGACCGAGCTCTCGTTGACGGTGTACTTGACCTGCAGCGGGTCCTCGGAGACGAGCTCGTAGGTGCCGAAGGACTCGTCCGGAACGATGTTCAGGTCGTTGTCGAGGTAGATGAAGTCGGATCGGGTCATCCCGACGACCTTGCTGTTGATGTCCATGTTGGCGTTGGTCTCGGACGGGTTGAACGAGTTGAACTGGTTCGTCTCCGCAACCGTGATCACGCCGCCGCCGGCTCCGGTCTCGTCGCCGGTCGCGTCGGTCTCGTCGTCCGTCGCAGCGTCCGTCGCCGCATCGGTGCCGGGCGCCGGGCTCTCGTCATCCGTACTTCCCTGGCCCGCGCAGGCGGTGAGCGCAAGGGCTCCCGCTGCCACGATGCCCAGGATGCGAGTACGTCGTCTCGTCATCGTGTGACTCCTTAGTCGGATATCTGTGCCCTGCACATGCAGAGCAACCAAGGCAGTGCAACTGCTGCACCACCGGGTGTGGGTAGACCGTAGGCAGATACAACGCCGTCTGGGGAATCGACGCTCCATTCGTTACGTTCTCGATATCAAGTCGTGAGAGCGGCTGGAGTTTTTCGCCGTCAAGCCACCGCACCGGCCGATGGAGGAGTATTCTGCCCACCCGCATCCAGGGCGCGTGGCCGACGCGAGCAGCTGGCTCCCGCGCGGCCTCCGTAGCATGGAGGGATGTCCGTGCCCGCTGACCTGCGTGTCTATCTCGACCATGCAGCGACCACCCCGATGGTCCCCGCCGCTGTCGAGGCCCTGATCGGCGCCCTCTCACCGGCCGGCAACTCCTCGTCCTTGCATGCCTCCGGGCGACGGAGTAAGGCGCTTCTCGAGGATGCCCGCGAAGGTCTCGCGGCTGCCGTGGGGGCACACCCGAGCGAGGTCGTGTTCACATCGGGGGGCACAGAGGCCGACAACCTCGCCATAGCCGGGACGTATGCGGCGCGCACCCGTGAGGAGCCCGCCGCCCGAGGGATCGTCACGAGCTCGATCGAGCACCATGCGGTGCTCGAGCCGACCGAGGCGCTCGTCGCAGCAGGGGCTCACGTGATCCATGCCGTCGCCGACACAGACGGGATCATCAGCGCCGACAGCATCGCCGACGCCCTCGAGGTTCTCCGCACGCGAAGCGTGCGCCCGGCGCTCGTCAGTGTCATGTGGGCGAACAATGAGATCGGCACGATCCAGCCGGTCGCTGCCATTGCCGATCTGGCCCAGGAGAACGGCGCCCAGGTGCACTCCGACGCTGTCCAGGCGGTGGGTCGGGTGCCGCTGTCGTTCCGGGACAGCGGCCTGCACCTGCTCTCCCTCAGCGGGCACAAGCTAGGGGGCCCCATGGGGGTGGGAGCGCTCATCGTCGCCCGCGACGCCGTGATCGAACCGGTGGTCCACGGCGGTGGGCACGAGCGGGGCCTGCGGAGTGGCACCGTGCCGGTTCCCCTGGCTGCGGCGCTCGCCGCAGCCGTCTCCCACGCTGTCTCGGTGCGGAAGGAGGAGAGCAGCCGCCTCGTCGCCCTGAGGGACCGGCTCATCGAGGGGCTGCTCGGACTCGACCTCGACCTCACCGTCGGCGGGGCCTGGACCCCGGGATCCGCCCATGACCGACTGCCCGGCAACGTCCACATCATCGTGCCTGGGTGCGACGCCGACTCCCTTCTGTTCCTGCTCGACGCCGCCGGCATCGAGGCCTCGACCGGATCTGCCTGCCAGGCCGGGGTCCCCGGCCGTAGCCATGTGCTCGATGCCATCGGGGTCTCGACCGACCAGCCCGTCGGTGCGGTCCGGTTGACCCTCGGCCACACGAGCACGGGCGATGACGTCGAGCGGGCGATCAGCGCGGTGCGGGAGTGCGTGCCGCGGGCCCGCGCCGCTGCTGGAGTCCTGGCATGAGTCGGCTGCGCGTCGTCGCGGCGATGTCGGGAGGCGTGGACTCCGCGGTTGCCGCTGCCCGGATGCTCGATGCCGGCCATGAGGTCGTCGGGGTGCATCTTGCACTCAGCCAGAACGCCTCCCGGCTGCGGGAGTCGGCCCGGGGGTGCTGCACGATCGAGGACGCTGGGGACGCCCGCCGGGTGGCCGACAGACTCGGTATCCCCTTCTATGTCTGGGACCTGGCCGACCGGTTCCGCCGTGATGTCATGGACGACTTCGTGGCCGAGTACGCCGCCGGGCGGACCCCGAATCCATGCCTGCGGTGCAACGAGAAGATCAAGTTCTCCGCCCTCCTCGACAAGGCGATCGCGCTCGGCTTCGACGCCGTCGCCACCGGGCACTACGCGCAGATCGTGGAGGGACCTGCTGGGCGTGAGCTGCACCGGGCGGTCGACACAGCCAAGGACCAGTCGTATGTCCTCGGTGTCCTGACCGCCGACCAGCTGGCCCGCGCCTTCTTCCCGCTCGGAGACACGACGAAGCCGCAGATCCGGGCAGAGGCGGCCGAACGCGGATTCTCGATAGCCAGGAAGCCGGACTCGCACGACATCTGCTTCATCCCTGACGGAGACACCCGTGGCTACCTCGCCAGGCGGATCGGCGAGGCCGAGGGTGAGCTCGTCGATGCGAGCACCGGGGAGGTGGTCGGGCGTCACGCGGGCAGCTATGGCTTCACGGTGGGGCAGCGGCGCGGCCTCGGGCTCGACCGATCGGGCCTGGACGGCGAGCCACGGTATGTCGTCGGTGTCGAGGCGGCCGACAACCGGGTCCTCATCGGCACCGCCGACCTGCTCGGTGTCACCGAGATCACCGGAGACCAGGTGCGCTGGTGCGGACCCCCTCCGGAAGGGACGGTGTCCGTCGGTGCCCAGATCCGGGCGCACGGCGAGGAGATCCCGGCGAGCGCATACCTGGATACCTCTGCCGTTGGCTCTGCGCAGGGTGAGCTGCGTGTCTCGCTCGCCCGGCAGGTGCGCGGCGTCGCACCAGGTCAGTCGGTCGTTCTCTACGAGGGCACTCGCGTCGTCGGCTCGGCGACCATCCGGGAGACCGCACGTCGGCTGGTTGCGGAATAGTTGATGCATCAACTAGTCTGGTGATCGGTCGGTGGCGCACGTCCAGCGCCCCACACCGGAAAGAGAGCCCCCTATGCCCGCGATCACCGTCTCAGACTTCACCGTTCTACCGCGCGTCGGCGCGAACCTGACCGGTTCGACCACGACGGGTGCCACACTGCGTTCGCGCGCGGTGCGCACCGTGACGACCGCCCCCTCCGGGTTCGAGGGCGAGGGTTTCCCGGTCCGCCGGGCGTTCGCCGGGGTCGACCTGGCGGCACTCGACCCGTTCATCCACATGGACCAGATGGGTGAGGTCGACTACGCACCTGGAGAACCGAAGGGCACCTCCTGGCACCCGCACCGGGGGTTCGAGACGGTGACCTACATCATCGACGGAAGCTTCATCCACCGCGACTCCCACGGCGGCGGCGGCGAGATCACCAACGGTGACACTCAGTGGATGACCGCGGGGAGCGGTCTGCTGCACATCGAGACTCCTCCCGAGGAGCTCGTCATGACCGGCGGCCTCTTCCACGGTCTCCAGCTGTGGGTCAACCTGCCGAAGCACCAGAAGATGGCCGTGCCGCGCTATCAGGACATCCGAGGTGGAGAGGTGGCGCTGCTCTCCTCACCCGACGGCGCCTCGCTGCTACGGGTGATCGCCGGCGAGCTCGACGGCCACCCCGGCCCGGGTATCACGCACACCCCGATCACCATCGTCCACGCGACCGTCCACCCCGGTGGCCGCGTCGAGCTGCCGTGGCGCCCGGACTTCAACGCCCTGGTGTATGTGCTGGCCGGCTCCGGCACGGTCGGTCCGGACCGACGTCCGGTCCGCAAGGGGCAGCTCGCCGTGTTCGGTCCGGGCGATGCCATCGAGGCCACGGCCGACGACCGGCAGAACAGCTCCGAGCCGACGCTGGAGCTGTATGTCATGGGCGGGCGCCCCATCCGCGAGCCCGTC
>JAAYSB010000308.1 GCA_012518475.1 Intrasporangiaceae bacterium
CTAACCCAGAGCCGGCCTAGGAGAGCAATGTCGCTCGGCGTCCACAACCTTGAGGTTGTCTATGAGGATGTGATGCTCGCCCTCCGGGGTGCGAGTCTGAGCGTTCCTCAGGACAAAATCGTCGCCGTACTCGGCGCCAACGGCGCGGGCAAGACGACCCTGCTGCGGGCTATCACCGGCCTGCTCGACGTCCACCGCGGGAAGATCACCCGGGGGCACGTCAGCCTCGACGGCAGCACCATCGACACACGCAAGGCGGCCGGCGTCGTCAAGGCCGGCGTCAGCCAGGTCATGGAGGGCCGTCGGGTCTTCACCGAGTTCACTGTCGAGGAGAACCTCCGGGTCGGGGCGCATACCCAGTCCAGTGGTGACCTCAAGGACAAGTACGACCGGATCTACGGGATGTTCCCGATCCTGGCCGACCGCAAGGATGCCGTCGCGGGCTATCTCTCCGGTGGTGAGCAGCAGATGCTCGCGATCGGCCGCGCCATGATGGCCCAGCCGAAGTACCTCCTCCTCGACGAGCCGAGCCTCGGTCTCGCGCCGAAGATCGTCGAGCAGATCCGTGATCTCATCGTGAGCATCCGCGACAGCGGCACCGGCATCCTCCTCATCGAGCAGAACGCCGCCATGGCCCTGTCCATCGCCGACCACGGCTACGTCATGGAGAACGGCCTGACGGTGATGGACGCTCCAGCCGAGAAGCTGCGCGCCGACTCCGATATCCAGGAGTTCTACCTCGGCGGCGGAGCCGACTCCACGACGTCACTTCGCGACGTCAAGCACTACAAGCGACGGAAGCGGTGGCTGTCATGAGCTCGACCCCCCTGCTTCAGGCGGAGAACCTGACGCTCCGCTTCGGCGGTGCGACCGCCCTCTCGGGCGTCTCGTTCGACGTCCAGGACCGCGAGCTGTTCGCGATCATCGGACCCAACGGCGCCGGGAAGACGTCCACGTTCAACTGCATCAGCGGCGTCTACCGGCCGCAGGAGGGCTCGATCCTCCTGCGGGGTGAGGAGCTCCTCGGAGTCCGCCCCGACATCATCGCCGCCAAGGGCGTGGCGCGCACCTTCCAGAACATCGAGCTCTTCGACAATCTCACCGTCCTGGAGAACCTCCTGCTGGGCCGCCACCTGGAGGTGGCGGGCAGCTGGTGGCAGGCCATGCTCTGGCTCCCGCGCGCCACGAGGGCCGAGCTGCAGGCCCGTCGTGACGTCGAGAACATCATCGAGTTCCTCGGCCTGACTGCCGTGCGGAACATGCCGGTCGGCATCCTCCCGTACGGCATCAAGAAGCGGATCGAGCTCGGCCGGGCCCTGGCGATGGACCCCGTCCTTCTGCTCCTCGACGAGCCGGTCGCGGGCATGAACGCCGAGGAGACCGAGGATATGGCCCGCTTCATCCTCGACATCCGCGACCAGCTCAGGATCGCCATGATCATGGTCGAGCACGACATGCGCCTCGTCATGGACCTCGCCGACCGAGTCATGGTCATCGACTTCGGCCAGCGGATTGCGCTGGGCACGCCCGCTGAGGTGCAGCAGGACCCCGCGGTCATCGCGGCCTACCTCGGCGGCGCCAGCGAGGACGTCATCGACGAGTTCGACCCCGACCACACCGGGATTGTGACGACATGAGCGAGCTCACCACCTGGCACCTCTCGCAACGCCTGCGGGAGAACGCGACCACGACACCCGACCTCGTCGCGCTGCGCGAGAAGCGACACGGCATCTGGCGGGACATCACGTGGGGCGACTACCTCGCCAACACCGAGATGACCGCGTATGCCCTAGCCGCCCTGGGCGTCGGCCCCACCGACCGGGTCGCGATCCAGTCGGAGAACCGCCCCGAGTGGCTGTATGCGGATCTCGCCTCGAACATGCTGCGTGCGGTCATCGTCGGGTTCTATCCGACCAACCCCGTCAGCGAGATCCGCTACCTGCTCCAGGACAGCGGGGCGCGCCTCATCATCGCCGAGGACCAGGAGCAGGTCGACAAGGCCATGGAGGTCATCGACGACGTCGAGACGCTCGAGTGGATCGTGCACCTCGACAGTCGCGGGCTGGCCGACTACGACGACCCTCGTCTCATCTCGCTCGACGCGGCGATCGCCAAGGGCGCAGAACTGCGGGCCAGCGACCCCGACCTGCTCTCGCGGGTGGAAGCACAAAAGACACCCGAGGACCTGACCACCCTCATCTACACCTCCGGGACCACCGGCCCGCCCAAGGGCGCGATGCTCACGGCAGACAACATCTCCTTCGCCACGGACGTCTTCGCGGCCGACGACGGGATGTTCGGCAAGGGTGGGATGACCCGCGACGACGTCGTGGTCTCCTACCTGCCGCTCTCCCACGTCCTCGAACGCAGCGTGACGACCTGGGGCGGGCTGCGCAACAGCACCATCATCCACTTCGCCGAGTCGATCGAGACCGTCGTCGCCGACCTGGGTGAGGTGCAACCGACGGTGCTCGTGGCGGTCCCGCGGATCTGGGAGAAGATCCAGGCCAGCGTGGCGATCCGGATGGCCAACGCATCGCCGGTCAAGCGGCTCGCCTACCGCATCTCGCAACA
>JAAYSB010000028.1 GCA_012518475.1 Intrasporangiaceae bacterium
TGCGGAGACCGCCGGCTCGGAGGAGGAGACGGCCGGGGAGACAGATCCGACGGAAGAGCCCACGGACCAGGCCACCGCGGAACCGACCGACGAACCCAGCGAGGAGCCCAGCGAGGAGCCGACCGACGAGCCGACCGAGGAGGAGACTGAGCAGTTCCCCACCCCGATCACCGACCCGTACTCGGCCGTCATCGAGTACGGCGGTGAGGGCACTGCGTGCGAGACCGACAACCACGTGCCGTCTCCTTACGGGAACTATGCGTACGCCAGCTGCCGCACCTGGCAGGACACGACCGGTCTCAACGGCCATGCGCTGACCAAGGGTGATCTCAACGCCGTCTGCCAGTCGCACCTGGGCCACGAGAACCCTGTCTTCACCCCCGGGCAGGAGAACACCTGGTGGTTCTGGGCGGAGTCCGACTCCGGCGAGTACGACTGGTTCCCCCACACGGCGCTGTCCCAGGGCGCAACCATGCAACCGGTCTCGGGCATCCCCCACTGCGAGTTCTGAGCCGCGGAGAGGGGATCCGTCGGCCGGCGCCCCCGGGACCTGCCTAACGGAGGAGTCGCGGATCAGGCCTGAGCGCGCAGTTCCGCGAGCGCCGCGCGGTAGCCGTTGAAGTCCCGATGCTCCCCCGGCGGGTTGGTCAGGGTCCACCGGATGACGCCATCAGTGTCGATGAGGAAGGTGCCCCGGGTCGGCATGCCGCCGGGCTCGTGGAAGACGCCGTAGGCCCGGGCGACCTCACCGTGTGGCCAGAAGTCGGACAGCAGCGGGAAGAAGTACCCCTCCAGGTCTGCCCAGCCACGCAGCGAGAACATGGGGTCGCAGGAGATCGTCAGGACCTGGACGTCGTCGTCGACGAAGGAGCCGAGATCGTCGCGGATCTCATGGAGCTCGCCGGTGCAGATGCCGGAGAAGGCGAAGGGATAGAAGACGATCAGGACGTTCTTCTGGCCGCGTAGGGACGAGAGGGTGACGTCGACCCCGTTCTGGTCCTTGAGGGTGAAGTCGGGGGCGATGTCACCGACATCGAGCGGGGTGTCAGCCATGGGGACAACCCTAGTGGGAGTTCAGCCCAGGCTCCCCGGGGTGCTCAGCGCCTCGACTTCGGAGCGACGAGTTTCGTGGCCAACCAGTCCTCACAGGCGTTGATGACGCCGGAGCTGTGCAGCCCCGCCGTCGAGGCTGCCTCCTCGACCTCTGACATCTCGATCTCGCCAGGGCGCCCTGACTTCGGGGTGAGCAGGACGATGAAGCCGCCGTCGTCCAGGTTGGTCAGAGCATCGACGAGCGCGTCGACGAGGTCACCATCGTCCTCGCGCCACCAGATCAGGGCTGCGTCGGCGACGTCACCGTAGGCCTCGTCCTCGAGCTCACTGCCGATCGTGTCCTCGATGGAGAAGCGCAGGTCGTCGTCGACGTCGGAGTCATAGCCGAACTCCTGAACCACCTGGCCGGCCGAGAAGCCGACCCGGGCGCCGTCGGTGCCGGGTCCGGTGTGCGGACTGTTCACGAGTGCGTGGATCCTTCCGTCACGGTCGCGGTCGGGGCACTGCGACCTTGTACCTCCCACGGTAGTGGTCTGCGAAGGGACTTGCGGGCCAGGGCCGACCGCGAGCTCTGCTCGACGAGCAGGCGCTGGGCCTCGTCGGTGGCGAGGTGGACGACGACGCCGGACACCGGGCCGGAGGTGAGGTCGAGATGGACCGAGGAGACGTCACGCCACCGGTCGAGCGGCCCCTGGGCCACGCTGAGCGACTGGACCCGCGCGTGCGGCACGAGCGAGACGACCCGGGCCAGCCGTCCGCGGCGGATGACGACGGCGGTGTCGGTGACGGCATAGCCGTTACGTCGCCATGCCCATGGCTGGAAGACCGCCGAGCGTCGCGAGGATCCGGTGAACCCGGGCTCGCCACCGGAGCCGCGCATACCGACGAGCACGGCGTCGCGGTCCAGGCCCGGCAGCATGATCTGGGCGAGGTCGAGGACCTCCTCCTCGGTGCCGACCGGCAGCGCCGTCGTCTGCGACTCCGCGTTCTCCCCCGCGACACCGGCGATCGTCACCTTCATGCGCCACCAGTCCGGCCAGCGCCAGAA
>JAAYSB010000309.1 GCA_012518475.1 Intrasporangiaceae bacterium
CCCTTGTCGATCGCGAGCCCCTCGACCTGGTGGAACGCGGGCATGTGGGTCGCGTCGAGGTCATCGGTCCGGAACACCCGGCCGGGACAGGCGATATAGAGCGGGACGCCGCGCTCGAGGAGCGCCCGGGCCTGCACCGGAGAGGTATGCGTGCGCAGGACCAGGCCGGACCCCGCACCGTCTCCCCCGCCTCCGTTTTCTCGCGATTGCGAGGTTCCGGAGGGGGCGGCGACATAGAAGGTGTCCTGCATCTGGCGGGCCGGGTGGTCGGCGTCGAAGTTCAGGGCGTCGAAGTTGAACCACTCGGCCTCGATCTCCGGACCCTCCGCGATCTCCCAGCCCATCCCGATGAAGATGTCGGTGATGCGGGCCGCCATGAGCTCGATCGGGTGTCGGCGGCCGAGCGGCCGGCGGCCCATGGGAAGCGTGACGTCGATGGCCTCCTCGACGAGGATCCGCGCGTCGCGCTCTGCCTCGAGCTCGGTCTGGCGCGCGGCTGCGGCCTGGTTGACCCGGGCCCGTGCGGCCCCGACGCGCTTGCCGGCCTCAGCCTTGGCGCTCGGCGGCAGCGCACCGATCTCCCGGTTGGCCAGGGCGAGGGGCGACTTGTCCCCCTGGTGCGCCGAGCGTGCGGCCTTGAGCTCATCGAGGGACGACGCGGCGGCGAAGGCTGCGAGCGCTGCCTCGACACTGGCGTCGACGGCCTCGGGCTCGAGGGCGGCGACCTGGACGGGATCGAAGTTCGTGTTGGGGCCGGACATGCGTGGTTCAGTCTCCGTGGGTTTCACTCGGGATGTGAGTGGTTCGCTGGTCGGTCGCGGTGACCCGCGCATACCCCATCGGCACTGCGTGTCGGTCTGTCCTAGGGGCGGTCGGGACGCGCGAAAGCCTTCGGACACGCCCAGATGCTGGGACAACGCGCCCGAAGGCTAGCTAAATCGGCGACCACTCATCGCGAGCCAGCCTATCCCCTCTACTGTGCTGCTATGACGAGCAACCCGAGCGGTGAGATGAGGAAAGCGGTTCTTCCCGAGGAGGAGATCCCGACGCACTGGTACAACCTCCTCCCCGACCTTCCCGAGCCGCTGCCGCCGCACCTGCACCCGGGCACGAAGGAGCCGGTCGGGCCGGACGACCTCGCGCCGCTGTTCCCGATGGGCCTGATCATGCAGGAGGTCAGCCCGGAGCGGTTCATCGAGATCCCGGAGCCGGTGCGCGAGATCTACAAGCTGTGGCGACCCTCGCCGCTGTACCGCGCCCGAGGTCTGGAGAAGGCCCTCGGGACGCCGGCACGGATCTACTACAAGTACGAGGGTGTCTCCCCGGTCGGCTCGCACAAGCCGAACACCGCTGTGGCGCAGGCGTACTACAACCACATCGACGGCGTCGAGAAGATCACGACCGAGACCGGTGCGGGTCAGTGGGGCAGCGCCCTGTCGATGGCGTGCGCGCTGTTCGGGATGACGTGCGAGGTGTGGCAGGTCGCGGCGTCCTACGACTCCAAGCCTTACCGGCGGATGATGATCGAGACCTACGGCTCCTCGATCCACTCCTCCCCCTCCGAACTGACCGAGTCCGGCCGGCAGATGCGCAAGGACTTCCCCGACACGACCGGCTCCCTCGGCATGGCGGTCTCCGAGGCGGTCGAGGCTGCGGCGACCGATCCCGAGGCCCGCTATGCCCTCGGCTCGGTCCTCAACCACGTCATGCTCCACCAGACGGTCATCGGTGAGGAGGTCCTCAAGCAGCTCGCGATGTTCGGCGAGAAGCAGGCTGATGTCGTCTTCGGGTGCGCCGGAGGCGGGTCGAACCTCGCCGGACTGACCTTCCCGCTGCTGCGGGAGAACCTCGCCGGGACCACGACCTCCCGGCTCGTCGCCGTGGAGCCCGCCGCCTGCCCGTCGATGACGCAGGGCAGCTATGAGTACGACCACGGTGACGTCGCGGGCCTGACCCCACTCATGAAGATGTACACCCTCGGCCGCGACTTCGTCCCCGACCCCATCCACGCCGGCGGCCTGCGCTATCACGCGATGAGCCCGATGGTCAGTCACGTCGTCCACCTCGGCCTCATGGACGCCATGGCCGTTGACCAGGACGAGGCCTTCGCGGCCGGCGTCGAGTTCGCCCGCGCCGAGGGGCTCATCCCCGCACCCGAGTCCACCCACGCCGTCGCCGGAGCGCTCCGAGAAGCGCGAGCCTGCGCCGAGTCCGGGGAGGAGAAGTCGATCCTCATCGGCCTCTCCGGCACCGGCGTCCTCGACCTGCCCGCCTACCAGGACTACCTCTCACACCGGTCCTGAGCGGTGGGGCAGGATGGCGCCATGGCTGGCACTCCTGAGACACAGACCGCTGACGTGACCGTCCTGCACAACCCACGGTGCTCGACTAGTCGGTATGCGGTGGACACCTTGAGCGACGCCGGCGTCAGCCACGATGTCGTCCGCTATCTCACCGATCCTCTCGACGAGGCGGCCCTGCGCGAGCTCATCGGCAAGCTGGAGGACCCCGTGACGGACCTGGTCCGGCGGGACCCCGGCTTCGAGCGGGCTGGGCTGACCGAGGCGGATGTCGCCGACGAGGAGGGCGTCATCCGCACCCTTCTGGCCCACCCCGAGGTGATGCAGCGGCCGGTCCTCGTCACCCCGGAGCGTGCGTTCATCGGGCGACCGAGGTCGAGGGTGGCCGAGCTGCTGCCCTGACGGCCGCCTCAGCCACTGCGGGGCTAGGAGGGGGGCGGCTCGGGGCCCAGCTCCCGGGGTTGGCGGTGACGTTGGCCGGCAGCAGCGCCTCGATCATGGCACCATCGCCACCGCGGCGCTCGCCGATTCGGACGACGCCGCCATGGGCCTGGATGAGACCTCGCACGAGGAACAGGCCCAGCCCGGTGCCGGACGTCGAGCCGCCCCGCCAGAGACGGGAGAAGACCAGCTCGCGCTCCTCCTCGGGTATGCCCTCGCCCTCGTCACAGACACAGATCCGGATGCCGGGCTCACCACTGGGCATCAGCGCGGACTCCGCCTCGAGGCAGACCGTCCCGGACCCGTGCAGCAGAGCGTTCTCGACGAGGTTGGTGATGACCTGGTCCAGCCGGTCAGGGTCGGCCCAGACCTCAGGGAGCTCACGGTCCACCCGGACGGTGAACCGGTCCGGCTCCTGACCGCTGGCGATCTGGCGGCTCACCTGCGCGGTGAAGAGCGCCTCGATGTCGACCGGCCGGGGCCTGATCCGCAGGGAGTGCGCGTCGATGCGCGAGACGTCGAGGAGCTCGGAGACCAGCCGGGAGACGCGCTCGGCGTCACCCTTGATGGTGCGCAGCATGGTGCGCCGGTCCGTGTCGTCGAACCGGTCCCAGTGCTGGAGCAGCATGCCGGAGAAGCCGGTGACCCCGGCGATGGGCGAGCGCAGCTCGTGCGCGACGGTGGTGAGCAGATCGGCCATCGCCCGCTCGGCCCGCACCCGTCCGGCTGCATCGCGCATGCTGAGGATGACGGCGAGCACAGACCCGTCGGGATGGCGCATGTACTTGGCTGTGAGGAGCACGGTGCACCCGTTGGGCAGCACCAGCATCCGCTCCCGATGGCCGGTGACGATGTTGAGGGTCTGCCACGGATCGGCGAAGTCCCACCACGCTCGCCCCTGCATGTCCCGGAACGGGAGAGCCTCGGCCAGCCGCCGACCGCGCAGCTCCTCGCGGGGGACGCCGGAGACCGTCTCGGCCCGACTGTTGACGAAGTCGATGACGCCCTCGGCATCGACAGTGACGACACCGTCCGGGTGGAACTCGGCAGCAGCGATGGCCAGGGCATACATCGCCTCCAGCTCGGCCACGGTCGCGCGCGGCGCCGACTCCCCGGTGCTCACGCGCCCAACCTACTGCCTCCGGCTGACAACGAGGTCTACACACCGTGAGCGGTCTGGCGACCGGGTGCGAGCGCCGACCCCAGACCCGAGGCATAGAGGCAGATCGTGGCCGCCATCGCGAGGTTGAGGGACTCCACCCGCTCGTGGATCGGGACCCGGACGACTTCGTCGCACTGAGCACGCAGGTCGGCGGGCAGACCCCAGGCCTCGTTGCCCATGACCCAGGCGTGTGGGGTCCGCAGGTCGACCTCGGGAAGCAGGACCTCTCCATGCCCGTCAGCAGCCAGGGTGCGCACACCACTATCGCGCAGCGCCCGGAGCGTCGCCTCGATCGGCAGTCCCCGAACCACGGGCAGGTGGAACAACGACCCGGCAGTCGAGCGGACGACCTTCGGCGACGTGACATCGACCGAGGACTCGCTGATGAGGACCGCGTCAGCACCCATCGCGTCGGCGGCCCTGATGACGGTGCCGAGGTTGCCGGGGTCGCGCACGTTGGTGAGGAAGACGAGCAGACGCGGGGCACCGGCCAGCACCGTGGCCAGCTCGGTCACCGTGTCCGTGACGACGGCGATCATTCCCTGCGGACTCTCCGAGTCCGCCATGGCCGCGAGGACCTCGTCACTGGCCTCGTGGACGAAGACACCGGCCTGCAGAGCCGGGTCGATGATGTCCGAGGCGTAGCGGCCTGCGGCGGCGCGCGTCGCATACAGATCGACGATCCGGCCGGGGGCGTGGCGGACGGCCTCTCGCACGCCCTGGGGTCCTTCGACGACGAAGCGGCCGGTGCGTTCCCGCACCGACCGCTTCGTCAGGGAGCGGACCGACTTGACCCGGTCTGCCCGTGGGTTGTTCAGCACTGGTGCTGAGGACCGACTCAGGCGTCGGCCCCGGCCGCGACCTTGTCGGTCGCCGGGACGTTGGCCTTGGCGATCTCGACGAGCGCGGCGAACGCAGCAGCGTCATTGACGGCCAGGTCGGCGAGGATGCGGCGGTCGACCTCGACCTCGGCGGCCTTCAGACCCTGGATGAACCGGTTGTAGGTCATGCCGTTGGCGCGGGCCGCGGCGTTGATCCGCTGGATCCACAGGCGACGGAAGTCACCCTTCTTGGCGCGACGGTCCCGGTAGGCATAGCCGAGCGAGTGGGTGACCTGCTCCTTGGCCTTGCGGTACAGACGCGAGCGCTGGCCGCGGTAGCCGCTGGCCTGCTCGAGAACGGTACGACGCTTCTTCTGGGCGTTGACTGCCCGCTTCACGCGTGCCACGTGATTCTCCTTCTAGCTTCTTCGGATTCGGGGGCAGTCGGTCAGCGACCGAGCATCTTCTTGACGGCCTTGGTGTCAGCGGGGCTGACCACGACGTCCTTGGAGAGGGCGCGCGCCTTCTGCGGCGTCTTCTCGTGGAACTTGTGGACCACGCCGGCCCGCTCGCGCATGATCTTGCCCGAGCCGGTGACACGGAAGCGCTTCTTGGCGCCGCTGTGGGTCTTGTTCTTCGGCATGGCTGCCGATCTCCTTCGTGTTCGCGCGCCCGCCGGCAGGCAGGTGCGTGGTGTGTGATTCCTCGGATACGTCGTGGGCGCCCGGACCGCGTGGTCAGGACGCGGCGGTCTCGGGACCGACATCCTCTCCGGTCGGCTCGGCAGAGTCGGCGGCAACGGAGTGGTCATCCGCGACGCGGGCGGCCTCGTCGCGCTTGCGACGCTGCTCGGCCTTGGCCTCGGACTTCTTGCGGGTCGGAGCGATGACCATGACCATGTTGCGGCCGTCCTGCTTCGGCTGCGACTCGACGACACCGAGCTCGGCGATGTCCTCGGCCAGCCGCTGGAGGAGGCGGAAACCGAGCTCCGGGCGCGACTGCTCGCGGCCACGGAACATGATCGTCACCTTGACCTTGTCCCCACCCTTGAGGAACCGCTCGACGTGGCCCTTCTTCGTGCCGTAGTCGTGCGGGTCGATCTTCGGGCGGAGCTTGATCTCCTTGATGACCGTATTCACTTGGTTCTTGCGGGCCTCCCGGGCCTTCATGGCGGCTTCGTACTTGTACTTGCCGAAGTCCATGAGCTTGGCGACGGGGGGCTTGGCCATGGGGGCCACCTCGACGAGGTCGAGGTCTGCCTCGGCGGCGAGGCGCAGGGCGTCCTCGACGCGGACGATGCCGACCTGCTCACCGTTGGGTCCGACGAGGCGCACCTCGGGGACCCGGATGCGCTCGTTGATGCGGGGCTCGCTGATGTGCTGCTCCTTCGAACGTGCTGTTCTGTGGGTGGAGTTCACGGTGGAACTCGCTGGACAAACGAAAAGGCTCCTTGGCATGCGCGCAAGAAGCCTTCGAGACGACCTCGTCGGCTGTGGGGCCGCTCGGTCGAGCACCTCGGGACCTCGGCCCCCTGTGTTTCCGTCGGGTGCCGGGTGGAAGCTCGTGAGCCTCTCTTGCGCTTGCGACCGCACCCTCGCTGGCGAAACCAGTGATGGCACGGCCGAAGCCGGTGGGTCAAGAGTAGCAGCCCGTGCTCAGCAGCCCCAAACGGCAGCGCATGGGTATGCCTCGCTCACCTCTCCCCGTGCTGCTGTCTGGCACGTGGGGCCGGTATCGTGCCATGGCCCCACGAAGAAGGCCGACACCGGCCGCGCGGGTGAAGGGGTCTCGCCATTCCGCTGCAGTTGCAGCCAGATGGCGACCGACGGGCGCGGGTTCGCTGCGGTCAGCCTGTCGCCGCGGTCAGCTTGTCGCGAGGATGAACGAGAGCCCGTCGACGCGGGCCCGGAACTCCCCGTCCGTGGCGAGCTTCTCCCCCACCCGGGTCGCGAGCGCCTGGATCGTCTCGCTCGTCAGCCCCTCGGGGAGGACCAGCCGGATGCCGAGGACGCCCTGGCCCGCCGGCTCCCCCTCGACGAGGTCATGGTCGAGGACGAGCTCCTCCGGCGCGAGGGCGTGCGCGACGGACTGGGCTACGAACGGGTCCTCGTGACCGGGCAGCCACTCCTGGCCCTGCGCGAGGGCCCACACCATCGAAGGACGCAGGACGAAGGTGTCCGGGCCGGCGACGTCGACGACGATTACGTCGCACTTCTCGGTGATCGCCGCCTGGGCGGCGCGCTGTGCCTCCACGGGGATCGGGCGGGCCTTGTCGTCCCACTCGGTGAGCGCATACGTCCCGGTGAACACCGGCAGGGCGCGCTGCCCGTCGGGGGCGGTGAGGGAGACCATCGCCATGTCGCTGGTCTTGTCGGTGAGCAGTCCGTCGACCTCCTCGACCTCGCCGGGGACGGCGACGACGGGGACGAGGAAACGGCTCGCTGCCAGAGCAGCCATCCAGGTCCGCTCGTCGGAGGGGTTCGCCCGGGCGATGACGAGGGCCTCATCGGCGCTGCCGTCGTCGTGCTCGAAGCCGGTCGGGTCGAGCGAGCGACCCGAGAAGGTCTGGCCCGCCGAGTCGTGAGTGCGA
>JAAYSB010000310.1 GCA_012518475.1 Intrasporangiaceae bacterium
GGCGGAGGGCCTTCTTCTCGAGCTGGACGACGTCCTCGTCGTTGCGTCGCAGCCAGACGAGCAGCGGGGTGGCGATGATGATCGAGGAGTAGGCGCCGACGGCGATACCGACGAAGAGCGCCAGCGCGAGGTCGAGGAGGGTGCCCGGGCCGAGGAAGAGGAATCCGACGACGAGCAGTGCACCCACCGGGAGCAGCGTGGTGACCGAGGTGTTGATGGAGCGGATCAGTGTCTGGTTGACGGCGCGGTTCGCGGCCTGGGCGTAGGTCACCCGTCCGCTGTTGAACGCAGCGGTCGTGTTCTCGCGGACCTTGTCGAAGACGACGACGTTGTCATAGAGCGAGTACCCGAGCATCGTGAGGAAGCCGATGACGGTGGCCGGAGAGACCTCGAAACCACTGAGGGCGAAGATCCCGACCGTGACGAACACGTCGTGGGCGAGCGCGACGAGCGCCGCGACGGCCATCTTCCATGTTCGGAAGTAGAGCGCCATGAGGATCGTCACGAGGACGACGAACCACGCGAGCGCCTTGAGCGCGTTCTGCGAGACGCTCTGTCCCCACGATGGTCCGACGAAGGATGCCGAGACAGCCTCGCTCTCGACGTCGAAGGCGTCCCTGAGCGACTGCCGGACCTCGTTGGCCTGCCCGTCGGAGAGCAGCTCGGTCTGGACCCGGATGGTGCTCGTCCCGACCTGCGTGACGTTGACCGCCGGACCAGGGACCACTGACCAGACGGCCTCTCGGGCAGTACTCTCGAAGTCCTCTGAGGCAGTCGTCCCCACCCGGAACTCCGAGCCGCCGCGGAACTGCATGTCCAGGGTGAGCCCCCGGGCGAACAGACCGATGCCGGCGAGCAGCATGAGCACGAGCGAGATGACAAGGAACCGCTTGCTGTTCTCGACGAAGGGGATCGTGCGTCGGCCGGTGTAGAGGTCGTTGCCGATCTCGGACAGGCGGCTCATGAGCGGGCCTCCTCAATGACGGGGACGCGGACTCTGCCACGGCCGGCGTACCTCGGGTTGCGTGCTCCGAGCAGCTCCGGGTTCAGGCCCGAGAGGCGGTGCCCCTCACCGAAGAACTTCTTCCGCACGAGCCACTGCATCATCGGCTTGGTGAAGAAGAACACGATGATGAGGTCGATGATCGTCGTGAGCCCGAGAGTGAAGGCGAAGCCCCGCACATTCGAGGTCGCGAGTACCCAGAGGACACCGGCCGCGAGCAGGGTCACCGCATCGCCGGCGAGGATGGTGCGTGACGCACGCTCCCACCCGGCGTCGACCGCGCTGCGGATCGTGCGACCGTCGCGGACCTCGTCCCGGATGCGTTCGAAGTAGACGATGAAGGAGTCGGCCGTGATACCCACAGCGACGATCAGACCGGTCACACCCGCCATGTCGAGTCGCATGTTGTATCGCCAGCCGAGGATCGTGACGACGAGGTAGGTCAGGACACCGGCGAGGATCAGGGACCCGATCGCGACGAAGCCGAGAATCCGGTACTGGAACAGCGCATAGATGAAGACGAGCAGCATGCCGATCAGACCGGCGAGCAGTCCCATCCGGAGCTGCTCCCCACCGAGAGCGGGGCTGACCTGGTCACGGGTCTCGAGCTGGAAGGACAGCGGCAGTGCACCGAACTTCAGCTGCTGCGCCAGGGCCTGCGCCTCGTCCATGGTGAAGGCCCCGGTGATGGAGGCCCGTCCGTCCGGAATGGCGCTCTGGAAATAGGGCGCCACGATGACCTGGCGGTCCAGGACCGCCGCGAGCTGGTTGCGGGGCGCGGGCAGCTGAACCATCTCGGAGCTGATGTCGAAGTAGGCCTCGCGCGCATCTCCCCCGAGCTCGAGGGCGATCTCGACGGTGTTCGTCGGCTGCCCCTGCATACCGACCTGGAAGCCGGCGCTGGCGTCGGTGATGCCACTGCCGTCCACGACGACGGGGCCGAGGATGTACTTCTCGAGGCCGTTGTTGCGGCAGGCGACGACGGCGATGTCGCTCGGCTGCTCGTCGACGGTGGTGTCCTCCTCCGGACCGCAGGTCAGGGCCTCGAACTCGGTGAGCAGTTCCTGGGTGACCCAGGCCGGGTCGGTGGCAGAGGTCGGGGTGACCTGCTCCGTCGCGGGAGGGTCGGTTGCGCCGTCGGTCGCCTCATCGGTCGGGGCGTCCGTGGCTGCGGCGTCTGTCGAGGCGTCCGTGGGAGCGTCGGTGGCTGCCGCACTGGCCGAATCCGTGGCTGAGTCGGTGGGCGCCGCGGCGGCCTCAGTAGCCGCGTCGGTGGCTGTGTCGGCGGCCCCATCGGTCGGCTCATCCGTCGCCTCGTCTGTGGCGCCGTCGGTCGCCTCGTCCGTGGCGCCGACGGTCGGCTCGTCGGTGGGCGGCAGAGCGGCCGCAGCGGGAGCGACGAAGAGAACCGGCCGGAACTGGAGCTGTGAGGAGCGGCGGAGGGCGTCCTCGGTGGCCTGAGGCGGGTCGCCGGGCATGCTCACGACGATGTTGCGACCACCCTGGGTGGTCACCTCGGCACCGGCAATTCCGCCCGCGTCGGCCCGCTGCGAGATGATGTCGCGCGCCTGGTCGAGCTGCTCCTGCGAGACGGCCTGCTCGACACCTCCGGTCTGCACTGGCGTGAGCACGAGCTGGGTGCCGCCCTCGAGGTCGAGACCGAGCTTGGGCGTGAGCTGGGCGTCACTCCAGCGGGTGCCGCCGAGGAGAGTGAGGACGAGGACGGCGATGAAGACGGCCATCCCGATGAGAACCCGTCCGGGGCGTGCGTGTGTGGACTGCGTGGACATGTGCTGCGGAACCTAAGGGTCGAGGCGGCGGAGCCGGGGTGCGGAAAAGGTCGAGGATCAGGTGGTGGGTGTGGGCCGGTCCGCGGCCCGCATGGCGACGGCGCGACGGTCCAGGCGCAGGACGACACCCTTGGCCACCTCGACGTGAACCAGGCCGGGCTCGAGCGAGACGACCTTTCCGTACAAGCCGCCTGAGGTGATGATCTCGTCCCCCGCGGCGATCGAGTTCTGGAACTCCTCGAGCTGACGGCGACGGCGGCTGTTCGTGAACACCAGGAACGCCAGGAGCAGCAGCGGGAGCAGCAGGATGAGGAACGTGAAGGTGGAGCTGCCGTCGTTCATGCGGGATCTCTCTGGGTTCCGGGAAAGGGGGCCAACGTCGGAGTCTAGGCCACCACGGCCTATGAACCGAGTCGACCGGCGGGCAGGTCGGTGCCTTCTTCATCGAACGGAAGCATGTCCGGTCGCGTTCCGGGACCACCGGGCGGTGGCGGTTCCAGGCCGAGGTGGGCGAAGGCGAACTGAGTGGCCACCCGTCCGCGGGGGCTGCGCGCCATGAATCCCTCGCGGACGAGGAACGGCTCCGCGACCGTCTCGACGGTGTCGGTCTCCTCCCCCACAGCGATCGCCAGGGTCGAGAGTCCGACGGGGCCGCCGCCGAACCGGAGACACAAGGCGGAGAGCACGGCCCGGTCGAGCCGGTCGAGGCCGGCCTCGTCGACGTCGAACAGGGTGAGTGCCTCCCGGGCATCGTGCAGGGTGACGCGGTGTCCGGCGGAGTGGTTGACCTGCGCGTAGTCGCGCACCCTTCGCAGGAGCCGGTTCGCGATCCGGGGGGTGCCGCGGGACCGGCTGGCGATCTCGCCGATCGCGTCGTCGTGCGAGCGAACGTCGAGAAGGCCGGCCGAGCGGCGCAGAATGGTCGTGAGGTCGGCGACGTCGTAGTAGTCGAGGTGCCCGGTGAACCCGAACCGGTCTCTCAGGGGCGCGGGAAGCAGTCCGGCCCGGGTTGTCGCACCCACGACCGTGAACGGGGGCAGCTCGAGCGGGATCGCCGTCGCGCCCGGCCCCTTGCCGACGATGACGTCGACCCGGAAGTCCTCCATCGCCAGATAGAGCATCTCCTCAGCAGCCCGGCTCATCCGGTGGATCTCGTCGAGGAAGAGCACCTCGCCCTCATCGAGTGAGGACAGGATCGAGGCCAGGTCCCCCGCGTGCTGGATCGCCGGTCCGCTCGTGACCCGGATGGGCCGCTCGAGCTCTGCGGCGACGATCATGGCGAGCGTGGTCTTCCCGAGGCCGGGCGGGCCGGAGAGCAGGACGTGGTCCGGTGCTGCCCCGCGCTGCTTCGCGGCCGCGAGCACGAGGCCGAGCTGGTCGCGGACCCGTGGCTGGCCGGGGAAGTCGGCGAGTCGTCTCGGTCGCAGCGCCACCTCGACCTGGCGCTCGTCCTCGCCCGAGATCACCGAGGCACCGGGGTCGACGACCCGGGCGGTGGCGTCGATGCTGCCGTCGTCGGCGGCGTCGTGCTCGCGGATGTCGCTGCCGAACCCATTCATGGCCGCAGGCTCCGCAGGGCAAGACGGAGCAGGACCGAGACGTTGGTCTCCTCCGGATTGTCAGCAGCAACCCGGTCGACGGCATCGGCGGCCTGCTTGGCGGAGTAGCCGAGGCCGGTGAGGGCGGA
>JAAYSB010000311.1 GCA_012518475.1 Intrasporangiaceae bacterium
CCGTGCCGCGCGGCGGCAAGTCCGAGAGCAGCGACGACGTCCTGGTCGAGGCCGGGATCCGCGGAGATCCGGTCCAGCGCGATCCGAGGAGCCACCGGAGGGCTCGTCGACGTCCCTACCGTGAGGGCGTCGAAGGCATCGGCGACTGCGACGATGCGGGCCCCCAGTGGGATGTCCGGCTCACGCCTGCCAGCGGGGTAGCCGCTCCCATCGAGCCGTTCATGATGGGCAGCGATCGTGGGCAGGACGGGGGCAGCGAACGAGATGTCGGCGAGCATCTGGACGCCGGACTCCGGGTGCTGGCGGACATTGTCGTCACCGTCCCGGTTGGCCAGCAGCCCGATGTCGTGCAGCAGCCCCGCCGTGCGCAGCTCGCCCAGTGCACGCGGTGAGATCCGCATCGACTCCCCGATCCAGCCACAGAGCATGGCCACCCGCTGGGCGTGGGCGGCTGCGCCGGGGTGTCGCATCTCGAGAGCGGCGACGAGGGTGTCGGTCGTCCGCTCATGCGCCTCGAGCTCGGCGCCGTACTGACCGAAGGCCCACCAGGCCACGAGGAGCGGGACGACCGTGATCACAGCACTGAACCAGCTCAGATCCGCCGGTCCCCAGAGGACGACGAAGAGAAAGGCGACCACGCCGTATGCGACGTAGGCGACCCCCGTCGTGGAGAGTAGGTTGCGGACCTGGACCCAGAACGGGACACCCGCCGTCAGCCAGATGATTCCTGAGAGGAGCAGCGCGTTGGTCGCCGCTTGGGCGAGATCGGCGGCCACGAGCGGCAACCCGACAAGGAGGAGTACCTGGGTCGGCCCGGTCACGGTCACCGGGTCGGCGCCCCCGACGACAACGTAGACGAGCCCACCGACCAGGCCGGTGACACCGAACATGGCGGCGTTGAAGCTGCGGCGCAGGGACCACATCTTGCCCGGACGGAGCCCGATGACGAGCACGCCGACGAGGGCGGCACCGAGCGGGCCGACGAGGGCGGCAGCCGCCAGGACGACGATGCCGAAGAAGGAGAAGCGAACGCCGTCACCGGACAGCATGATGAGCGAGTCGGGAAGGACCCTGCTCAGGGCACCCAGGAGCAGGAGGGCCACCAGAGGGATGACATCGGCGCGGTTGAGCGGCGCAAGCGCGTGGCCGACGACGCTGAGGGCACCGAGAAGAACCCAGACGAGCAGCACGTAGCCGCGGGCCTGGACTGGGGAGGACGCAGGAGTCTCCCTCGTCATCGACCGAGTGGTGCCGGGCCGGCGAGGCTGCACCTGCGGGTGCCGACGAGCATCCGCGGTGGACTAGAGGAGGCTTAGAAGCCGCCCCACTCCCAGCCGTTGGTGTTGAAGCCGCCCCACTCCCAGCCGTTGGTGTTGAAGCCGCCCCACTCCCAACCCGACGTGGAGGACCCGACGCCCTTGGTCAGGGTGTCTGCCTGAGCGGGTGCGGTGACGACTCCCACCGCGATGGCAGCGGCGAAGGCCGCGGCTGCGAGACGCTTGATCATGTCGAAATCTCCCTGTCCGGAACCGATGAGGTGCTGTGCACTCCCCTGATCATGACACGTGGACCACCCTGCGGGACAGACCCCGCACGGACATGTCGCTGAGCGGTCCCCCGCGTACGAGACTGCGGAGGCTCTGTGGAGCGTGTGCGAGAATGGTCCGGATCGCCCGCCCCACCGGCTGGGGCAGCCCCCGATGTGACGACGAAGGAGACCCGCCATGAGCAAGCGTGCACGCAAGCGCCGCGACCGCAAGAAGAAGGGCGCGAACCACGGCCGCAAGCCGAACGCCTGATCTGCCCACGGCAACACATGACGAGGGTCCGGCACCTGGTGGGGTGCCGGACCCTCGCCATGTCGGCGCAGCGGTGTCAGGCCGGGTCGTGCTCGGTCAGCCGACCGGATCGATGCGGATCGAGGTGATCCGGGCGACGATCGCGGCGCGCAACGACTCCGGGGCGACCGCTGGCGGAGCGGCTCGCCGGATCAGGCTCTTCACAGTCCGATCCACCTCGTGCTGACGCAGGCACGGGGTGCACGTCTTGACGTGGGCCTCGAACCGAAGGCGTTCCTCCTGGCCCATCTCCCCGTCGATGTACTCATAGATCCGGAAGAGGAACTCCGAGCAGTCCGTGTCGTGGAAGTGCGGCGTCTGCGGGCCCGACCCGACCTCGCTCATGACTCAGTCTCCGTTCCGAACCCGCGCTCGGCCGCATAGTCGGCGAGCATGCCGCGCAGCTGGCGTCGTCCGCGGTGCAGCCGCGACATCACCGTCCCGATGGGAGTGCCCATGATGTCCGCGATCTCCTTGTAGGCGAACCCTTCGACGTCCGCGAGGTACACAGCCATCCGGAAGTCCTCGGGGAGCTCCTGGAGCGCCCGCTTGATCTCGGTGTCGGGCAGCCGGTCGAGCGCCTCGACCTCCGCCGAACGCAGACCCTTGGACGTGTGGGACTCGGCCCGGTGCAGCTGCCAGTCCTCGACCTCAGGGGCATCCGTCTGAAGCGGCTCGCGCTGCTTCTTGCGGTAGCTGTTGATGTAGGTGTTGGTGAGGATGCGATACATCCACGCCTTGAGGTTGGTCCCCGGCGTGAACTGGTGAAACGCCGAGTAGGCCTTGGCGAAGGTCTCCTGGACGAGGTCCTCGGCGTCCGCCGGGTTCCGCGTCGTCCGCAGAGCAGCGCCATAGAGCTGGTCGAGCAGCGGGAGGGCGTCGCGCTCGAAGCGCGCCAGCCGCTCCTCCTGGGTCTCGGTGGCGAGGTCGACCTCGACCGGCGCGGACTCGGGCGTCTCCAGCGCAGGGACGGCGTGCACGACCTCGTCGGAGTCGGGCATCGTGGGTTGAGGTGTCATCGCACTCCAGCCTAGCGACCTCGCAGAGATGCGCCGACGACGCACCCGCTCGTCGGAGGGGACCCGGACGACAACCGCATACATCAGGGGCTGCTCCTTGCAGTTCGAGAGGACGTCTCGCCAGGAGAACACCGCGGGCCGGCCACCCATTCCCGCCCGGCTCCTCACCAGTCGGCGAGAATCTCCCGAACGGCACTCAGGACCTCACCTGCGTTGGGGGTATGCGTGCCGCGCACCGTCCGCAACAGGTCCGGCTCGAGCCCTGCCGCCGTGAGTTCGCCGGGGGTCCCGAAGGGGTCGCGTTCACCCTGGACGACACGAACCGGTATGCCGAGCTCGACCGCCCCGGCGAGCTCGGCATACCGCGACCGGTCCGGGGCACCGGGAGGGTGCAGGGGGAAGGAGAGTGCGAGGACAAGGTCGGCGGCGACGACGGCTGCGGTCCGGCACGCCACGCGCGCTCCTGCGGAGCGCCCGCCGGAGACGAACGGTCGAGGAAGAGGCTCGGGTCCGCCGAACAGCTCGGCGGCGACGGGGACGAAGGCCGCGTCCAGCCGGGGCGGGCGGCTCGCCACCTTCTTGCCTGCAACCCGCCACGGCTGGTCGAGGAGGACGACAGCCCAACCGTCCTCCGGAAGGTGTCGGGCCAGACGGGCCAGGTCGGCCGAGTCTGCCCGACCACCTGCCCCGTGCCCGAGCAGAACGGTTCCCCGGGCCGTGGCAGGCAGCCGCGTCCGGACGCGCGCCGGCCCCTCGGGAGTGTCGATCAGGCGGGTCTCCTCAGTGATCCCGTCCGGCACGCGCTCAACCAATGACCTCTCCCGTCGTCGGGTCGACGACGCCGACCAGCTCCTCGAGCCCGACCGGCTCGATGAGACCGGGGCCGTTGGAGCGGTTGCTGCTCACGGCGCGGGAGACCGGATAGGCACGGAACCGCCCCGGCTCAGCGAAGGCCAGTAGCGCGGCGACCTCGTCCGCGTCGGTCCGGTCCGCGTCCAGCCAGGCAGCCCAGTC
>JAAYSB010000312.1 GCA_012518475.1 Intrasporangiaceae bacterium
CGACGCCGCTGTTCACCGACGCCCACCTGGACATCCCGCTCGACTTCGACAGCGTCGCCAAGGCGGGCTCGATGCTCGGCACCCGCGCGCTGCAGATCTTCGACGAGACGGTCTGTGTCGTGCGTGCAGTCGACCGGTGGACCGACTTCTACAAGCACGAGTGCTGCGGCAAGTGCACCCCATGCCGCGAGGGCACGTGGTGGCTGAAGCAGATCCTCGGTCGCCTCGAGCACGGGCAGGGCTCCGAGGAGGACCTCGAGAAGCTGCTCGACATCTGTGACAACATCCTCGGCCGGTCGTTCTGCGCCCTCGGCGACGGCGCGACCTCACCGATCACCAGCAGCATCGAGTACTTCCGCGACGAGTACCTCCAGCACCTCGAGCTGGGGCACTGCCCGTTCGACCCCGCGGTTGCGAATCTCTGGGCTGCCAAGGAAGGTGCTGCACTGTGACCATCAGTCCCGAGAAGAAGACCACCTCGGACGCCCCCGAGAAGCAGGTGGAGAAGGCTGACCTCGTCAGCCTGACCATCGACGGCTTCGAGGTCGAGGTGCCCAAGGGCACCCTCATCATCCGCGCCGCCGAGGAGGCCGGGATCGAGATCCCGCGCTTCTGCGACCACCCCGGACTCGACCCGGTCGGCGCCTGCCGCCAGTGCCTCGTCGAGGTCTGGATGCCCGGCCCGCCCGGGCCGGACGGCACCCCGGGTGAGCCGAAGCAGATGCAGGGTCCCCCTGGGCGGATGAAGCCGCAGCCGTCCTGCGTCATGACCGTCGCCCCCGGCATGGTGGTCAAGACGCAGTACACCTCCGAGGCCATCGACAAGGCCCAGCAGGGTGTCATGGAGCTTCTCCTCATCAACCACCCCCTCGACTGCCCCGTCTGCGACAAGGGCGGCGAGTGCCCCCTGCAGAACCAGGCGATGAGCAACGGCCGGGCGGTCTCGCGTTTCGACGACATCAAGCGGACCTATCCCAAGCCGATCAAGATCTCGAGCCAGGTCCTCCTCGACCGCGAGCGCTGCATTCTCTGTGCCCGCTGCACCCGATTCTCCCAGGAGATCGCCGGTGACCCCTTCATCGCTCTCGTCGAGCGGGGTGCACTCCAGCAGGTCGGCATCTACGAGGAGCAGCCGTTCGAGTCCTACTTCTCCGGCAACACGGTCCAGATCTGCCCGGTCGGTGCCCTGACCGGCGCCGCCTACCGCTTCCGGGCGCGTCCGTTCGACCTCGTGTCGACCGAGAGCGTCTGTGAGCACTGCGCGAGCGGCTGCGCCCAGCGCACCGACCACCGCCGCGGCACCGTACTGCGGCGCATGGCTGCTCTCGATCCGGCGGTGAACGAGGAGTGGAACTGCGACAAGGGCCGGTGGGCCTTCACCTACCCCCTCGTCGGTGACCGCATCCAGTTCCCGATGGTCCGCGAGGACGGCGTCCTGCGCGTCGCCTCCTGGCCGGAGGCCCTCGCCGCCGCCGCCGACGGTCTGGCTGCCGCTTCCGGCACCGGTGTCCTTGTCGGTGGCCGGGTCAGCCTCGAGGACGCCCACGCCTACGCTGCCTTCGCGAAGACCGCGCTGGGAGGCGCTGACATCGACTTCCGCGCCCGCCCGCACTCGGCGGAGGAGTCGGCGTTCCTCACGAGCACCGTGCGGGGGACCACCCCGGACAACGGCGGCGTCACCTACGCCGATCTCGAGCGCGCCAAGACCGTCCTGCTCGTCGGCTTCGAGCCCGAGGACGAGTCCCCGATCGTGTTCCTGCGACTGCGCAAGGCGTTCCGCAAGAACAACACGAACGTGTATGCCATCGCACCTCTCCCGACTCGCGGCCTGACCAAGGTCGGCGGGACGCTCCTCGCGTCTGCTCCAGGCACCGAGGCCCAGGTCCTCGACGGCATCACGACCGGCTCCAGTCGGGCCACCGAGTCGATGACCGCCGCCGGTGAGGCGCTGCGCGAGGACGGGGCGATCATCCTCGTCGGCGAGCGGCTCGCCGCCGTCCCCGGCGGGCTGTCCGCTGCACGGCGGCTCGCCCAGTCGACCGGCGCCAGGCTTGCCTGGGTCCCGCGTCGCGCGGGTGAGCGGGGTGCGCTCGAGGCCGGTGCCCTCTCCG
>JAAYSB010000313.1 GCA_012518475.1 Intrasporangiaceae bacterium
GCCTGGCCGCTGGCACTCGCCAGTGGAGAGTGCCAAAGACGAATCTAGGTCGCTGATTAGCACTCGGTCAAGCCGAGTGCCAGTTCCTGGGCACGTGCAAGGATCGACCCCATGGATGCGGCGGCGGTGCGGTGGCTGGCCTCGCCCGAGGGCTGGTCCGCGCTCCATGAGCTGCCGCCCTACGACCCTGCGGGTGAGCTGGCCCTGCAGAGCGCCCTGCGCGGAGCCGGCCACTCCCCCGAGCAGGCCGCGGCCCTCCTGCTGCAGAGCCGGCTGCGGTCGCGTGCTCGCGGGAAGTTCGGCGAGTTCGCAGACGGCATGCTCTTCACCGCTGACGGGCTCGAGCAGGCCACCCGGCTCGAGGTTGCCGCCCAGCACGCGCAGCGGTATGCGTCGGCCAGCCTCGCAACCGTCCACGACCTCGGGTGCGGGATCGGTTCGGACGCCATGGCCCTGTCGGTCCTCGGCGTCACCGTCGCCGCGGTCGACGCCGACGAGGTGACCGCAAAGGTCGCCGATACCAATCTGCGTCCCTGGCCCGACTCCCGAGCCAGGCACGGGCGCGCCGAGCAGGTCGATCTGCCGGCCGACCCGGGCCGGGACCGGGTGGGCGTGTGGCTGGACCCGGCACGGCGCATACCGGGCGTCGCGGACATCGGCGGGCGGACCCGGAGGGTGTTCCGGCTCGCGGAGATCTCACCCTCGTGGGACTTCGTCCTCGACGTGGCCGCGCGGGTGCCGGCCACCGGGGTCAAGCTCAGTCCGTCGTTCGCGCACGCCGACATCCCGGACGGGGCCGAGGCGCAGTGGGTCTCCTTCGACGGAGACCTCGTCGAGTGCGTCGTCTGGTTCGGAGCGCTGGCGCAGTCCGTAGGCCGGTCCGCGCTCCTGGTGTCCTCTGGATCGGCGGGACCGGTCCGCGTGGACGAGTCGATGTGCGGCGAGGTGAAACCGCCTCTTGGGTCTGTGTCGGGGCTGGGGAGGTGGCTCTATGAGCCGGACCGAGCGGTGTCCCGCGCCGGCCTCGTCGGGGCAGTGACGGCGCTGACGGGTGGGGCCGAGCTCGGTCCGGGGGCGGGCTACGTCACCGCCGAGAAGGGCGTCGAGGTGCCGTTCGCACGGCGTTACGTCGTGACCGAGGCGATGCCGTTCAATGTCAAGGCGCTGCGCACGTGGCTGCGCGACCGCGGGATCACCGGCGTGACCATCAAGAAGCGCGGAGTCCAGGTCGAGGAGGACCGGCTGCGGCGGGACCTGCGGATCACCCGCAAGGCCGGCTCCGGGGCGCAGACGACGATCGTGCTCACCCGGGTGGCCGGGCAGCAGATCGTGCTCGTCGTCGATCCCTCCTGAGTGCGGTGCCGAGCCTCGCACCGTGCCGGGGTCGGTCGCTAGTGACGCGGTTCGCGGAGATGCCGCGGAAAATACGCGCCCGCCGGGGCTATAGCCGCGGCGAGGTCGAGTTTCCGCGCCAACCGGAAAGGATCAGCGCCAGCCGCGAGGAACCGCGGCAGGGGTCGGGCTCGCTCAGGTGGCGTCGTCGGTGCGACCGTCGACCATCTCCGCCGCCACGACTGCGGTGCCGACGATGCCAGCGGTGTTCTTCAGCTCGGCCGGGACGATCGGGGTGTCGAGCTCGAGGAGTGGGAGGAACTTCTCGTGCTTGCGCGAGACACCACCCCCGATGACGAACAGCTCCGGGGAGAAGAGCAGCTCGACGTGACTGAAGTAGGGCTGGAGGCGCTCCTCGGCCCACTCCGTGAACGTGAGCTCCTCGCGCTCCTTGGCGCTGGCCGCGGCCTTTGCCTCGGCCTTGTCCCCCCACATCTGAAGGTGGCCCAGCTCGAAGTTCGGCAGCAGCTCTCCGTTGTAGACCGCGCCCGAGCCGATGCCGGTGCCGAGGGTCATGACGAGAACGAGTCCCTCGGTGCCCTTGGCCGCACCGAAACGCGCCTCCGCCACTCCCGCGGCGTCGGCGTCGTTGATGACGTGCACCGGGCGCCCGAGTACCTTCTCGAACTCGGTGTCGGCGTCGAAGTCGACCCATCTGTCGTCGAGATTGCCGACGAACTTCACCACGCCGTGCTGGACCACGCCGGGGACGGTGATCCCGATCGCCGCGTCCTCGGGGAGGTCGTCGGCGAAGTGGTCGACGATCCGACCGACGACCTCGAGGACGGCCTCGGGTGTCGCCGGCTGAGGGGTGTCGATCCGGAACCGTTCGCCGATCATCTCCCCCTTCTCGAGGTCGACCGGGGCGCCCTTGACACCCGAGCCGCCGATGTCGATGCCGAGTGCGACCTTGTGCTTCTTTGCCATAGCCCTATCTCATCACTCCGTCCGACCTTGCGGAACCAACCCGTCCGGTCCGGCGCAGCTCGACCGCCGGTGGATGTCGGCGGCGGGCTCCCACTGCCGGGTGCTTCCTCCACTCCGGGTCGTTTCCTCCGCCGGGTGTCGTCTTCTCCTGGGGCTGTCGCCACCTCCGCGCGCTCTCGGCAATTACCGACAGCGCGCGGAGCCGGCGAGACCGGGCGGAGCGGGCGAGACCCGGGCGGAGCGGGCGACAGAGGCGGAGGTCTCGGTCTCATCGCGACACGGCGGATGCGGAAGCGCGACACCTACCAGGTGGCGGATCAGCCCAGGTGAGGCTCGGGCTGAGCGCCGTGGTGCTGGACCGCTGCAGCACCGGCGGCGAGGGCGGAGTCCATGGCTGCCGCACGGTCTGCGCCTTGGGCGAGGGCGGCTGCGAGCGCCCCACAGAAGGCGTCCCCGGCACCGGTCGTATCACGGACGCGGTGGGCAGGGACAGTATGAGCGGCGTGTTCGATGCCGTCCCAGCTCGCGCCGTGGGCACCGAAGGTGATGAGGAGTGAGCTCGGCGCGCCGCCGCTGTCAGCCATCGCCGCAGCCTCATGCTCGTTGGCGACCAACGGGTCGGCGAGGGCGATGACGTCCGGTGGCAAGGCCGCATAGGGCGCAGTGTTGATGATGACCCTGGCGCCCTTTTCGTGGGCTCGTTGGGCGGCGGCTGCGACCACCGGCAGCGGCACCTCGAGCTGCATGAGGAGGACGTCGTCCGCGGTAAGGTCATCGAGCGCGGCGAGATCGGCTATGCCCACCCTGCCGTTGGCGCCCGGGATGACGACGATCGTGTTCTCGCCGTCCTCACCGACGACGATGAGCGCGTGGCCGGTGGACTCCTCGGCGTCCGTGCGCAGGCTGTCGGTGCCTACTCCGTGGCGTTCCAGACGCTCCCGATAGAGGCGGCCACCCTCGTCGTCACCCACTCTGCCGACCATGTGCACCTCGGCGCCGGACCGGGCGGCGGCCAGGGCCTGGTTGGCGCCCTTGCCCCCCGCATACCGATCCATACCGCTACCCAGCACGGTCTCCCCCGGACGCGGATGCGCCTCGACCGAGGTGACGAGGTCGACGTTGAGGGAGCCGAGGACGACGACGCGGCCCATCGTCAGAGCTCTCCCCGCAGTGTCCGCAGCCACAGATCGACGTAGCTGCCGGCGTCGACCTGGAGGCCGACGGCAACACGTGTGTTCGCCTGACCGTGCGGGTCGTGGGCGAGGTCGCCGGTCCAGTCCCGCATGTCGACGACCGTGCGCCCCCGGGACCACGTACCGCCGAGCTCGACGCGAACCGGAAAGTCCTTGGTCGTCAGGCCATCGGGGTCGATGACCGCACAGACGGCCCCGGCGTCCCCGATCGTTCCCGAGTCGGCTCCGAAACGCTCGCACTGGAAGAGGACGAGCCGCCCCGCCAGGCCGGCCGGGCCCTGCTGGTCGTGATCGACGAGAGCCTGGGCCTGCTCCCTCGTGACCGCGGGGGCATAGAAGACGTCGAGGCCGTACATGCGCAGCCGTATGCCGAGGTCAGCGCAGGCGTCGATGACGACGGCCGCGGCCTCAGGGTCATGGAAGACGTTGAACTCCGCCGAGGCGGTGGCGTTGCCGACGTTCGCCGCACCACCCATGAAGCAGATTTCCTCGATCCCCGCGGCGACATCTGGATAGGTGCGGAGCAGCAGCGCGATGTTCGTCAGGGGCGCGAGCGGGATGACGGTGACCCGCTCGTCGCGGGCGGCAGCCTCGCGCAGCGTGTCCCGGAGGAGCTCGACCGCATGGCGCTGATCCGGCTCACGCGGGCTGCGCGGCCAGCCGAGGTCCCCCATCCCGTCGTCGCCGTGGACGTGCCGGGCGTCGACAGGGTCAGCGAGGAGGGGGCGAATCGCGCCGGCGCCGACCGGCACGTCGTCCCGGCCGGCGGTGTGCAGGACGGCGAGGGTGTTGCTCACCACCTGCGCCAGGGGGGCGTTGCCCCCGACGCAGCTCACCGCGCGCAGGTCCAGGCCGGGGTGCAGGGCAGCGAGGAGGAGTGCGCATGCGTCATCGATCCCGGTGTCGACGTCCAGCACGACCGGCCTCGGTGTCGTCATGGAGCCCACTGTATGTGGGATCCCGGCGCGGCCCGCTGGATGCTCTGGGGACCGGAGGTTTCGGGACCGGCACAGCACCGGGATACCGTCAGCAGGTGACGTCCTCCCGGTATGCCGTCCTCGGTGTCGCAGCCCTCCTCACCCTGGCCGGGTGCGGCAGTGCGGACACCCCCGAGGACGAGACGCCGGCGACGGGCACGGCGGCCGGCTCGCATACCCAATCCCCTACGGACTCCCCCCGTGCTCCGCAGACGTCGGCGACGTCCCCGGACGGGAACGCGACGCATACCGAGACGACGACGCCTCCCTCATGCGTGGCCGAGACGATCGCGTCGCTCACCGACGACCAGCGGCTCGGGCAGCTGCTCATGATCGGCTTCGACACGAACGCTCCGCTGGAGTCACTCGACGGTTATGTCCGGGACCAGCACGTGGGCAACGTCATCTATCTCGGCGGCTGGGAGGGCGCGGAGAAGGTTCGGTCGACCTCCGAGCACCTCACCGGGCTGGTCTCCTCGGACTCAACCGGCGACATCGGGCTGATAATCGCCGCCGACCAGGAGGGCGGGATCGTGCACCAGCTGCGGGGCGACGGCTTCACCCGACCGCCGAGCGCCCTCGACCAGGCCTCACTGACGCCGGCGGAACTGACTGACGCTGCGCAGGGATGGGGAGCGGAGATGGCGGAGGTCGGCGTCAACGTCAACCTCGCCCCCGTCGCCGACACCGTGCCGGAGGAGATCGGGACGGCGAACGAGCCGATAGGCCGATGGGGTCGGCAGTACGGCTCCGACCCCGCCATCGTCAGCGAGTATGTACCGGCCTTCCTCCGGGGCATGGAGGCGGCCGGGATGGTCGGAGTCGTCAAGCACTTCCCCGGGCTGGGCCGGGTCACGGGGAACACGGACTTCACCGCGGACGGGATCGAGGACGACGTCGCGACGGTCGACGACCCGTTCCTGGATCCCTTCGTTGCCGGCATGGATGCGGGCGCAGGCATGGTCATGATGTCCTCGGCGGTCTATCCCCGGATCGATCCGGACCATCAGGCGCTGTACTCCTCTGCCATCATCACCGACCTGTTGCGGGACCGGCTCGGCTGGGACGGTGTCGTGATCACCGACGACGTGAACGCCGTTGCACTTCAGGGGATCCCGGCTGGAGACCGGGCGGTCGGATTCCTCCGCGCGGGTGGCGACATCGTGCTCAACGGCAATCCGGCAGCGAGCGAAGAGATGCTCTCGGCGCTCCGGGCGGAGGCCGCCGCCGATGTCGAGTTCGCTGCCCGGATCGACGCGTCGGTGGAGCGGGTGCTCACCCTCAAGGACAGGATGGGGCTGCTCCCCTGCTCACCGCGGAGCTGAGTGCTCTACCCCGGATCGGTCAGTCAGGAAGTCGACCAGGAGGTCCGTGACCTCCTCGGGTGCCTCGACCGGCGCGAAGTGGCCGGCGCCCTCGACGACGGACAACCGTGCCGTCGGACAGAGCTGGAGCATCTGCTCGTGCTGGGCGACCGGGCTCCACTCGTCCTCGCTTCCCACGACGA
>JAAYSB010000314.1 GCA_012518475.1 Intrasporangiaceae bacterium
AGTGTCACGTGCTCCGGGGTCGGTGTAATTCCGAACCGGTGGTGATAGTCCACGACCCGCTGACAGCCAGTGAGCGGTTGACCTGGTGAAACTCCAGGACCGACGGTGAAAGTCCGGATGGGAGGCAGCACGTACGACCGAGAGGTCGGGTCATCGGCGTATCCAGCGCCGAGCTCCGCTCCACTGTCGTGCACGTCCCCCGGAGTTCGTCCGAGAAGTACATCGGATTCGACACACTCCGTGAGAAGGACGAACACCTAATGAACAACGCAGTACTCAGCCTCGCTGGGCCGCTCGTCGCTGCTGAGGCGGCGGAGCCGAACATCTTCCAGCGGATCATCAACGCGGCGATCCCGATCGGGCCGTGGCAGCTCAACTGGCTCGAGCTCATCGGGGTCCTCATCGGACTCGCCTCGGCCATCCTCGGCATGAAGCGCTGGGTGTGGGCCTGGCCGGTCGGCATCAGCGCCAACATCATGCTCTTCTTCGTCTACATCGGTGCCCTCATCGGTGCCGGTGAGCGCGTGCCACTGTTCGGCCAGGCCGGGCGGCAGATCTTCTTCATCATCACCGCGATCTACGGCTGGTGGCGCTGGAACGAGCACCGCAAGCGCCGCTCCGCCTCCGGCACGGACTCCGCCATCGTGCCCCGCTGGGCGACGAACAAGGAGCGCGGCGCCATCATCGGCGTCTGGATCGTCGGAACGATCGTCGCCCACCAGATCTTCGTCTGGCTCTGGGACCTCGCACCGAACCCCTACTGGGAGCCGGCCTGGTGGTACTACTGGGCCGACGCCTGGATCTTCATCGGCTCCATGCTCGCGACCTACATGATGGCCCGCGGCTGGAACGAGTTCTGGCTCGCGTGGATCGCCGTCGACCTCATCGGTGTCCCGCTCGGGTTCGCCACCGGCTACGTGCCGACCGCCGTCCTCTACATCTTCTACGGGATGTTCGTCATGTACGGCCTCTATGTCTGGGCCAAGGCGACCAGGGAGGAGACGCCCGAGGAGGTCACCGCCCTCGCCGGGACGCCTCACGAGGACCCGGCGCAACCGCGTCGGAACTGACCGCCGAGGGGGACGGCCACGGACGTGAGACGGCGCGCAGCCCGCTCGCGGGATCGACGTACGCTGGTCGGCGTGAAGACGTTCGACCAGCTGTATGCCGAGCTCGCCGACAAGGCAGCCACCCGCCCCGAGGGGTCGGGAACCGTGGCTGCACTCGACGCCGGCGTCCATGCGATCGGCAAGAAGGTCGTCGAGGAGGCAGCCGAGGTCTGGATGGCGGCCGAGCACGAGAGTGACGAGCGCACCGCCGAGGAGATCAGCCAGCTCCTCTACCACCTTCAGGTCCTCATGCTCGCCCGCGGCATCTCGCTCGACGACGTCTACGCCCACCTCTGATCCAAGGACTTCCGCACCATGCTGCGAATCGCCGTTCCCAACAAGGGATCTCTCTCAGACGCCGCCGGAGACATGCTCCGCGAGGCGGGATACCGCACCCGCCGCGACAGCAAGGAGCTCGTCGTCGTGGACAAGGCCAACGACCTCGAGCTGTTCTATCTGCGGCCCCGTGACATCGCGGTCTACGTCGGCACCGGCACCGTCGACTGCGGCATCACCGGTCGTGACCTCCTCCTCGACGCCGAGTCCCCGGCCGTCGAGGTCATGTC
>JAAYSB010000315.1 GCA_012518475.1 Intrasporangiaceae bacterium
AGAGCTGCGAGCCCTGCGGGCGGAGATCGAGTCCGACATCGCTCAGCTCGAGTCGGAGATCGAGGTTGCCGAGGCCGAGCTCATGGAGATGATGCAGGACGCCGGCGACGGAGCCGGTGACGACCAGGCCGACGCAGGTGCCAAGACCTTCGAGCGGGAGCAGGAGATCTCCCTGGCCAACAACGCCCGCGAGCTGCTCGACCAGAACCGTCGGGCGTTGGCGCGGATGGACGACGGCACCTATGGGACATGCGCCTCCTGCGGCGACCCGATCGGCAAACTTCGACTTCAGGCCGCTCCTCGTGCGACCCTATGCATGCCATGCAAGACGAAAGAGGAGCGCCGCTGAGCGCGCGCAGCACCCGCCTGGCATGGACGACCATGCTCATCGCCCTCGGGACGGTGCTCATCGACCAGGGGACCAAGGTGTGGGCGCTGCGTGCCCTCACCCCGGGTGAGCCGATCGATCTCCTCGGCGAGCTCCTCCGCCTCAACCTCATCCGCAACCCCGGTGCCGCCTTCTCCATCGGCGGTCAGGCGACCTGGCTGCTCACCCTCATCGCGATCGTCGTCATCGTCGTCATCGTCGCCTCGATCCGGCGCCTGGGGCACCCCGGCTGGGCCATCTGCCTCGGCCTGCTGCTCGGAGGGGCCGTCGGCAACCTCATCGACCGCTTCGTCCGCGAGCCGGGGGCGGGGCGCGGGCACGTCATCGACATGATCGACTACGGCGGCCTGTTCATCGGCAACATCGCCGACATCGCGATCGTCGTGGCGGCTCTGGCCGTTGCCCTGCTCGCCTGGCGCGGGGTCGGTATCGACGGTTCGCGTGAGACCCCGAAGCACGTGAGCGTCGATGCCTGACGTGCGCACCGTCCTGGTCCCCGATGGACTGGAGGGCACCCGGGTCGACGCCGCGGTGGCGCGGCTCTTCGGCCTGTCCCGGACCAAGGCGGCCGACCTGGCCGGTCAGGGCGCCATCCGCCTCGACGGCGCACCGGTGCTCAAGTCCACCCAGGTGGCCGCCGGGGCCATGCTCGAGATCGAGCTGCCGAGTGCGCCGGTCTCCCCGACGCTCGAGATCGTCGCCGAACCCGTCCCGGGTATGCGCATCATCCATGACGACGACGACATCGTCGTCGTCGACAAGCCGGTCGGCGTCGCTGCCCACCCGAGTGCCGGCTGGAGCGGGCCGACCGTCGTCGGCGGGCTGGCCGCGACGGGGTACCGGATCAGTACGAGCGGGGCGAGCGAACGACAGGGCATCGTCAGTCGTCTCGATGTCGGCACCTCCGGACTCATGGTGGTCTGCAAGAGCGAGCGCGCATACAGCCTCCTCAAGCGGGCCTTCAAGGAGCGGCGGGTCGACAAGACCTACCACGCTCTCGTCCAAGGGCTGCCCGACCCTGTGGTCGGCACGATCGATGCGCCGATCGGTCGGCATCCAGGCCACGACTACAAGTTCGCCGTGATGGAGTCCGGCAAGCCGGCTGTCACGCACTACCGGCTGCTCGAGGCCTTCCGGCACGCGTCGCTCCTGGAGATCAGTCTCGAGACCGGCCGGACCCACCAGATCCGCGTGCACATGGCGGCCGTGAAGCACCCGTGTGTCGGGGACCCGCTCTACGGCGCCGACCCGACCCTGGCGGCCCGGCTGGGGCTGGAGCGGCAGTGGCTGCACGCCCTCGGTCTCGGCTTCGAGCACCCCGGCACGGGGGAGTGGGTCACCTTCGAGAGCACCTATCCGCAGGACCTCGCGCGGGCGCTGGAGCGGCTCGAGGCTCGCTGAGCCCGTCCGGATCGCGACACCCGGAGCCGACACGCCGAGGAGTGTCGGAGCGGCGACCTACGATGGTCAGGCCATGGCAAAGACTGACTCCTTCGTTCATCTCCACGTCCACACCGAGTACTCCATGCTCGACGGTGCGGCCCGCATCGGTGACCTCTTCGCCAAGGCCGCCGAGCTGAAGATGCCGGCCGTGGCGATGACCGACCACGGCTACCTGTTCGGCGCCCACGAGTTCTGGCGCAAGGCGCAGGGCACCGGGGTCAAGCCGATCATCGGTCTCGAGGCCTATGTCACGCCTGGCACCCACCGCACCGACCGGAGCCGGGTGCGCTGGGGTGAGGAGCGGCAGAAGGACGACGACGTCTCCGGTGGTGGCCTCTACACGCACATGACGCTGCTGGCCGAGTCGACGGCCGGCATGCACAACCTGTTCAGAATGAACTCGCTGGCCTCCCTCGACCAGGAGTTCGCGAAGTACCCGCGTCTGGACCGTGAGCTGCTCGGCCAGTACTCCTCGGGGCTCATCGCAACGACAGGCTGTCCGTCTGGTGAGGTGCAGACCCGGCTGCGGCTCGGACAGTACGACCTGGCTCTCGCGGCGGCCTCCGAGTTCCGCGACATCTTCGGCGCGGAGAACTACTTCTGTGAGGTGATGGACCACAACAACCAGATCGAGCGACGGGTCATGACCGACCTGCTCCGGCTGGCCAAGGACCTCGGTCTGCCGCTGCTCGCGACGAACGACAGCCACTACACCAACCCCGAGGACGCGACCGCCCATGCCGCGCTGCTCTGCGTGCAGTCCGGCTCGACCCTGATGGACCCGGGCCGCTTCAAGTTCGACGGTGAGGGCTACTACCTCCGGTCGGCCGAGGAGATGCGCACCCTCTTCCGGGAGCTGCCCGAGGCCTGTGACAACACGCTGCGGATCGCCGAGCGCTGCGAGGTTGCCTTCACCGAGGGTGAGGGCCGCTACATGCCGAAGTTCCCCTGCCCGCCGGGGGAGAGCGAGCAGAGCTGGTTCGTCAAGGAGGTCTATCGCGGTCTCGCGGAGCGATTCCCCGGAGGAGTCCCCGAGTACGCCAGCGCCCAGGCCGACTTCGAGATCGACGTCATCGTCTCCAAGGGCTACGCGGGCTACTTCCTCGTCGTCGCCGACTTCATCACCTGGGCCAAGGCCAACGGCATCCGCGTCGGACCGGGCCGTGGCTCCGGTGCCGGCTCGATGTGCGCCTTCGCCCTGAAGATCACCGACCTCGACCCCGTCCCGCACGGCCTCATCTTCGAGCGGTTCCTCAACCCCGAGCGCATGTCGATGCCCGACTTCGATGTGGACTTCGACGAGCGCCGGCGCGGTGAGGTCATCAAGTACGTCACCGACAAGTACGGCTCGGAGCGGGTCGCCCAGATCGTCACCTACGGCACGATCAAGGCCAAGCAGGCCGTCAAGGACGCCTCCCGCGTCATGGGTCACCCGTTCGCCGTCGGTGAACAGCTCACGAAGGCGATGCCGGCGGACGTCATGGGCAAGGGTGTGCCTCTCTCCGGCATCTACGACCCCGGTCACCCGCGCTACCACGAGGGCAAGGAGTTCCGCGAGCTCGTCGAGTCCGAGAGCCACCTCCAGGAGGTCGTCGAGACCGCGAAGGGCCTCGAGGGACTGAAGCGGCAGTGGGGTGTGCACGCCGCCGGCGTCATCATGTCGAGCGAGCCGCTCCTCGACCTGATCCCGATCATGAAGCGGGTCCAGGACGGGCAGGTCATCACCCAGTTCGACTACCCGACGTGCGAGACGCTCGGCCTGGTCAAGATGGACTTCCTCGGCCTGCGGAACCTGACGATCCTCGACGACGCGATCGCCAACGTCCGCGCCAACCGCGACGAGGACATCGACCTCGACGACCTCTCCCGCACCCTCGACGACCGGGCCACCTATGAGCTGCTCGGTCGTGGTGACACGCTCGGCGTCTTCCAGCTCGACGGCGGCGGTATGCGCACCCTGCTCAAGCTCATGCAGCCGGACAACTTCGAGGACATCTCGGCCGCCCTCGCGCTCTACCGGCCGGGTCCGATGGGCGTCAACGCGCATACCAACTTCGCGCTACGTAAGAACGGCAAGCAGGAGCTCATCCCGCTCGACCCGCAGCTCAAGGGCAAGCTGCAGCCGGAGATGGTCGCTGCGCTCGACCCGATCCTCGGCACGACCTACGGCCTGGTCATCTACCAGGAACAGGTCATGGAGATCGCCCAGAAGCTCGCCGGATACACCCTCGGCAACGCCGACCTGCTCCGGCGGGCCATGGGCAAGAAGAAGAAGGAGGTCCTCGACGCCGAGTACGTCCCGTTCTCCGAGGGCATGAAGGCCAACGGCTTCAACGAGGCCTCGATCGCCGCCCTCTGGGGCGTGCTGGTCCCGTTCTCCGACTACGCGTTCAACAAGGCACACACCGCCGCATACGGCCTCGTGTCGTACTGGACCGGCTACCTCAAGGCGAACTACCCGGCTGAATACATGGCCGCCCTGCTCACCAGCGTCGGTGACGACAAGGACAAGTCCGCGCTCTACCTCGGTGAGTGCCGCCGGATGGGCATCAAGGTGCTGCCCCCGGACGTCAATGACTCCGTCGGCCAGTTCGCGGCCGTCGGGACCGACATCCGCTTCGGCCTGGCCGCGATCCGCAACGTCGGCCACAACGTCGTGGAGGAGATCGTCCGGGCCCGCGAGGAGAAGGGCCGCTTCACGTCCTTCCGCGACTTCCTCTCCAAGTGCGGGGCCGTCGTCGCGAACAAGCGCACGATCGAGTCGCTCATCAAGGCCGGCGCCTTCGACGGTCTCGGCGAGCCCCGGATGGGCCTGCTGCGGATCCACGAGGAGTACGTCGACGCCGTCGTCGCCGTCAAACGTGCCGAGGCGATCGGCCAGGACTCCCTCTTCGGCGGACTCGGCATGGATGACGACGACGCGGGAATGGGTGACGGCCTCATGGGGCTGCCCCCGGTCCCACCGAGCGAGTGGGACAAGTCCACCCTGCTCAGCTTCGAGCGGGAGATGCTCGGCCTCTATGTCTCCGACCACCCGCTCTTCGGCATCGAGCACGTCCTCGACCGCCATGCCGACACCCCGATCTCGTCGCTGACCCAGGACGAGGGGCGCCCCGACGGACAGGTCGTGACGATCGCGGGTCTCGTCACGGGTCTGACCCAGAAGCGCAACAAGCGCGGCGAGCTCTATGCCATCGCCACCATCGAGGACCTCGACGGAGCCGTGGAGGTGTTCTTCTTCGCCAAGACGTGGATGACCGTCAACACGATGATCGGCACCGACGTCGTCTGTGTCGTCAAGGGCCGGGTCAACAACCGCGACGAGTCGATCTCCATCTATGCCTCCGACGTCACCCTGCCGGACCTGTCCGATGGCCCCCGCGGCCCGGTCGTCCTCCAGATGGACACTATGCGCGCGACCTCTGGACGGATCGCCCAGCTGGGCGAGGTGCTGAGCAACCATCCCGGCCTGACCGAGGTCCAGCTCCGACTGCGTCAGCCCGGCCGGTCGACGACCCTGCGGCTGCAGCACCGCGTGGACGCGACCGACGCACTCTTCGGCGACCTCAAGGCACTGCTCGGACCGGGGTGCGTCAGCGTCTAGGCTGACGTGGTGACCCACGCCGACGCACCGTCCGACACTGCCGCCGAGCCGCCCCTGGCGACCTCCCGCCCCTCGGTCCGGGAGCACCACGGGCACCGCGTCGAGGACCCCTTCGAGTGGCTCCGGGACAAGGAGGACCCTGCGGTCATCGAGCACCTCGAGGCGGAGAACCGGTATGCCGAGGCCCGCACCGAGCACCTCGCGCCGCTGCGGCAGAGCATCTATGACGAGATCAAGTCGCGCACCCAGGAGACCGACGCCAGCGTCGCCGCCGGCAGCGGACCCTGGTGGTACTACACCCGCATGGTCGAGGGCGGCGCCTACGGCATCTTCGCCCGTGCCCCACGCGATCCGGGAGTGCCACGCCCCGATCTGAGCTCCGGCGAGCCGGTCGACGGAGAGGAGGTCCTGCTCGACGCCGACGCGCTGGGCGGTCAGCACGAGTACTTCTCGCTCGGCGCGTTCGCCGTCAGTGCGGACCACCGGACCCTCGCATACTCCATCGACATCACCGGTGACGAACGCTTCGACGTGACGATCGTCGACCTGGCGAGCGGGACGGTCCGGGACGACTCCATCCGCGGGGTGGGCTACGGCGCAGAGCTGACCACGGACGGGTCCACTGTCTACATCACCCGTGTCGACGACGCGTGGCGACCGCACGAGGTCTGGCGGTATGCCGTGGGTGGGGGAGCGGATGGTGGTGAGCTCGTCTATCGCGAGGATGACGAGCGGTTCTGGCTCGGCATCGACTCCACCAGGGACGACCGGTTCATTCAGATCGGTCTCGGCTCGAAGACCACCTCCGAGCACTGGCTCATCGACG
>JAAYSB010000316.1 GCA_012518475.1 Intrasporangiaceae bacterium
CCACAACCTGGCAATTGCCAGGTTGTGGCACGGCCTGGTCTGTGGGGCTGCGCCGGTTGTCGGCCGGCGGCGCGGCAGGTGTCGGCGTCGTCGCCTAGGCTCGTCGCTGTGACAGGACTCCAGCGGTGATCGGGCTCTTCGTCGCCTTCGAGGGCGGAGACGGCGCAGGCAAGTCGACCCAGGTCGACCTGCTCGCCGACCGGCTCGGCCAGGAGGGGTATGCGCCGATCCTCACCCGTCAGCCCGGCGGCACCGCGCTGGGCCGCGCGCTGCGGGACCTCGTGCTGCACGGGGACCACATGAGCGCCCGCGCCGAGGCGCTGATCTTCGCCGCGGACAAGGCCCAGCACGTCGAGGAGCTCATCCGGCCGGCGCTCCTGGCCGGCGAGATCGTCATCACCGACCGCTACACCGACTCCTCGGTCGCCTATCAGGGTGCGGGCCGGGATCTCGGCGCCCAGGAGGTCCACGACCTGCAGATGTGGGCCGTGCACGACCTCGTCCCCGACGTCACCGTCATCATCGACATCACCGCCGAGGAGGGCCGCCGCCGCCGCGGGGAGGTGCACGACCGGCTGGAGTCCGAGGAGGACACCTTCCACGAGGCGGTGCGGGAGCACTTCCATGCGCTCGCGGCCGCCGCTCCCGAGCGCTATCTCGTCGTGGACGGCACGACCGACCCGATCGAGATCGGAGCCCAGATCTGGGAGCGGATCGAGCCGCTCCTGCCCGCCCGGCCTGAGCAGGACCCGCTCCTATGACCGTGTGGGACGACATCGTCGGGCAGGGTCCGGCCGTGGCCGAGCTCGACCGCGCCGTCCGGGACCCCGCCGCGATGACCCACGCCTGGCTGATCACCGGGCCCCCCGGGTCGGGACGGTCGAACGCCGCGCGCTCCTTCGCCGCCGCTCTCCAGTGCCCCCAGGGTGGGTGCGGAACCTGTCGTGAGTGTCGAACCTCCCTGGACGGCACGCACGCCGACGTGAGCATGGTGTCCACGCAGGGGCTCTCGATCAAGGTCGACGTCGTGCGTGAGCTGATACCGGAGGCAGCCCGTCGCCCCTCTGTCGGTCGCTGGCGGGTCATTGTCATCGAGGACGCGGACCGGATGACCGAACCCGGCGGCGACGCCCTGCTCAAGGCCCTCGAGGAGCCCACCGCGCGGACGGTGTGGATCCTCTGCGCGCCGTCCCCGGAGGACGTCCTCGTGACGATCCGGTCGCGAACCCGACCTGTGCGGCTCCGCACGCCCCCTGCGAGTGCTGTGGCCGATCTGCTCGAGCGCCGCGACGGCATCGACCGACAGATGGCTCTGTACGCTGCCCGCGCCGCGCAGTCCCATATCGGCCTTGCCAAGCGGCTCGCTCTGGACGACACCGCCCGGACGCGCAGGCATGACGTCATCACCCTTGCCTCCCGGATCCGCACCGTGGGGGAGGCTGTCAACGCTGCGGCCGCGATCGCGGCGATCGCCGACGAGGAGAAGGCCGCGGCCTCAGCCGAACGCGACGCCCAGGAACGCCAGAAGCTCCTCGAGACCTTGGGGGCCGATCCCAAGGCCCGGACCCAGCCGCCGCACATCCGCTCACAGATCAAGGCCCTCGAGGACGACCAGAAGACCCGGGCGCGGCGCTACGCCCGCGACATGGTGGACCGTGCGCTCATCGACTTGCTGTCCGTCTATCGTGACGCCCTCATCCTGCGAGCCGGCGGCATCTCCGAGCTGGTCAACGCCGATCACATGGGGGTCGTTGAGCAGGTCCGCTCCGCGATGAGCCCCGAGCAGCTCCTACATGCCATGGACGCGATCGGGACTGCCCGGGAGCGGATCGCGGGAAACGTCCCGCCACTGCTCGCCCTCGAGGCGATGGCGATCAGCCTCCGACTGCCGGACTGACCACGACGACGCAGGCGGGGAGGGGGCCATGAACCGGACAGGTGCGCGAGTGCGCAGGTGGGTTAGCGTCTTCGGCATGCCCACGCATATCCCCTCGTCAGCCAGCCGGGTCCGCCGAGCCGCCGCCGTCCCCTCCTCTGTCGTGCTCGTGGCGGCACTCGCGAGCGGCTGCTCCGACGTCGCCGACCGGGTCCTCGGACGGACGCCGACGCCGACGACGGAGCCGGTCGGGGTCCCGCAGGGCCAGGAGGCACTCGCCAGGTTCTATGAGCAGCAGCTGGACTGGGTCAACTGCGGGCCAGGGGACTGCGCGGAGCTCGAGGTGCCGCTCGACTATGCGGAGCCCGATGGGGAGACGATCGAGGTCAGCCTCCTGCGGGTGCCCGCCCGCGACAGCCGGGGACGGATCGGATCTCTCGTCGTCAATCCCGGCGGACCCGGTGGATCGGGGGTCGACTACGCGGCGGCCGCGGACTTCATCGTCGGTTCGGAGGTGCGGCAGCGCTATGACATCGTCGGCTTCGACCCGCGCGGAGTCGCCCGCTCGGCGCCGGTCGACTGCGCGAGCGATGAGGAGATGGACCTCCAGCTCGGTTTCATCGAGGCCCCGGACGGCCTGACGGATGCCGAGCTCGCTGCCGAGTTCGCCCAGGGGTGCGAGACGAATGCGGGAGCGATCGCCGGCCACGTCTCGACGGTCCACGCCGCCAAGGACATGGACATCCTCCGCTCGGCCCTCGGCGAGGAGAAGCTCACCTTCCTCGGCAAGTCGTACGGCACCTATCTCGGTGCGGTCTTCGCCGAGCAGTTCCCCGACAGGGTGGGCCGCTTCGTTCTCGACGGGGCGCTCCCTCCGGACCTGACGAGTGAGGACATCACTGTGGGCCAGGCAGCCGGCTTCGAGCGGGCCTCGCGTGCGTGGGCGGCCGACTGCATCGACAGCGGGGAGTGCGCCTTCGGTGACGATGTCGACAGCGTCATGGCCGGACTGGCCGAGTTCCTCGACGGGGTCGAGGAGAGCTCCATCCCGGTCCAAGGCGATGCCCGGGTGAGCGAGCTGGGTGAGGGCGGTGCCTTCTACGGCGTGATCGCGGCGATGTACGACCAGGGAATGTGGTCGTTCCTCACCGAAGCCCTGGCCGATGCGGTCGTGCGCAACGACGGGACCGCGTTGCAGGGCCTCGCCAACAGCTATGCCGAGCGGTCCCCGTCGGGCACCTACTCCGGCAACCTGCTCGAGGCCAACTCGGCCATCAACTGCCTCGACCGACGACTCGACGGTCCGCCCACTGACCTGCGGCAGCGGGCCGCCGAGGCTGCACCGGTCTGGGGGCCGATCTTCACCGAGGAGGAGGGTGACCTCTGCGAGGAGTGGCCCTTCGACCTCGTCGGTGGTGGCCCGCGCACGATCGCCGCCGAGGGCAGTGCCCCGATCGTCGTCGTCGGGACGACCCGCGACCCGGCGACCCCCTATGAGTGGTCCGAGCAGCTGGCCGAGCAGCTGGCCAGTGGTGTCCTGGTCAGTCTCGACGGAGACGGACACACCGCCTATATGCGCAGCAACGGTTGCATCGACGACGCGATCGACGCCTTCTATCTCGAGGGGACGGTGCCCGAGGACGGGCTCACCTGCTGATCCCCGGAACCGGTCGGGCCGGATTTTCCCGGTCGGCGACTCACCTCGTATAGTGGAGCGTCGCGCCGCCTTAGCTCAGTCGGCCAGAGCGATTCACTCGTAATGAATAGGTCAAGGGTTCGATTCCCTTAGGCGGCTCCACACAGTAGGCCCTCCCCGTCCTCGGACGGGGAGGGCCTACTGCTGTCTGGGATGGGCTAGACGAGGTGTGGCAGGTTCTCGATGGCCATGAACACCCCGATACCGAGCAGGAGCACGGCGAAGGCGATGCCGAGCGTGCGCGCGGACAGCCGGGTGGAGAGCCGTGCTCCGAGGAGACTGGCGATCATCGTCACGGCGGTGAAGACCGCGATGAGGCTCCAGTCCAGGTCGAGTAGCTGACCGGAGCGACCGAGAAGCCCGGCCGCGCTGTTGAGCGCGATGATGAGCAGCGAGGTTCCGACCGCGGCCGGCATCGGGAAGCCGAGGGCGAGGGCGAGCATCGGGACGAGGATGAACCCGCCGCCGACGCCGAAGAACCCGGTGAGCAGCCCCGCGATCGTCGCGGCGACCACGAGCCGAACCGTCCGGGGACCGGGGTCGGTCTCCGGCTCTGGCCGATCCGAGGGACGCTTCACTGCCCGGTGGAGCATGAGGGCGCCGACGATGAGGAGAAGCGCACCGAAGCCCGTGAGCAGCAGCTCGGGCTCGACCCGCTGACCCAGCCCCGAGCCGATCACGGCACCGGCGGCGCCGAGCGCGCCGACGACGAGGCCGCTGCGCACTCGGACCTGTCCGCGGCGTGCGTGCGGGATCAGGCCCACGAGCGCCGCGACTCCGACGATGACGAGAGAGCCGGCGGTCGCGTCATGCGCCCCCTGGCCGGCCAGATAGACCAGCGCAGGGACGGTGAGGATCGCTCCGCCGCCGCCGAGGGTGCCGATCGCCAGGCCCGCGAGGGCGGCTGCGATGAAGACCAGGGGGGTCACGTGGTCTCAGACCTGAATGATTCGGTCTCGAGCTCTGCTCGAGCTCTCAACCGCGGCCGAACAGGCGGGCCAGCGGGTTGGCGGGCTTGGCGGCGGCCCGCTCCTCGTCGGTGTGGCCGGTGCACCGGTCGGCGCGGGGAACGCCCTTCATGACCTGGTCGACGTGCTGGCCGCAGCCCGCCCAGGTGGTCTTTCCGCAGATCTTGCAGCTGATGGCACGGCACATGGTGATTCTCCTTGGGGGTTCGGTACGAGGGGAGTGAGTGGGTGGGGGTTGTCAGGCGTTCTCGGTCATCGGCAGGCCGGCCTCGGCCGCGTTGTCGAAGGAGTCGTCGATCGCGACGACGGGGACGCCCTGAGCGGCGAGGACGGAGGCAGCGATCGAGGCGCGGTATCCGCCAGCGCAGTGGACCCAGACCTCGCTGCGTGGCACATCCTGGTGCCGGCCGATCAGCTCGTGGAGCGGGATGTTCTGGGCATCCTCGATGTGGTTCTTGTCGAACTCGCCGGTCCGTCGCACATCGAGCACGTGGACCGGGCGGTGGTGGCGGACCTGGGCCAGGTCGGCGAACGTCGCCCGCTCGAAGCTGCCGAGCTCGCCGTCGGTCCAGTCCTGCGGGGCCCCGGTCGCCGCCCCGGCCAGCTCGTCGATGCCGATCCGGACGAGCTCGCGCTGGGCCTCGGCCACCTGCTCGGCCGACTCGCCGAGGAGCGTCAGCGGGGTGCCCCAGGGAATGAGCCAGCCGAGGTAGGTCGAGAACTGGCCGTCGAGCCCGAAGTTCAGGGTTCCGGTGACGTGGCCGGCGGCGAACGCGGTGCGCGAGCGCAGGTCGACGACCCACTCGCCGGCGTCGATGTTCCGGGCCACGGTCTCGCGGTCGGCGACCCGGGGTGCCTCGAGCTCGGGAGCCTCGGGCCCGGACGAGTTCCGCGGTGCCATGTGGACGTAGTAGGCGGGGTACGCCTCGAGTCCGGCGAGGGTCTGCGCCACCCAGTCCTCCTCGTTCTGGGTCAGGGCGGGGTTCTCACGACGCTCAGTGCCGATCGTCGACTCCGTCGTCCCGTCGCTCGATCCGGCCGAGCAGAACGACCCGAAGCCGTGCGTCGGCATCACCTGGGTGTGGTCGGGCAGCTCGTCCGCGAGTCGCTGTGCCGAGGCGAACTGGTGGTGGACCAGCGCGTGGGTGTGATCGGGGCCGAGCAGGTCGGGGCGGCCGGTGGCGCCGAAGAGCAGCGAGCCGCCGGTGAACACGGCCACCGTCTCAGCCTCCCCGGCGCCCTCACCGTCCGGCTCGGGGGACTCGAGCACGTAGGACAGGTGTGTGAAGGTGTGCCCGGGGGTGGCGAGAACGCGCACCCGCATGGTCGGCGAGACCTCGATGACATCGCCATCGCGGATCTCGTTGCGCTCGAAGGAAACGGGGTCCTCGGCGTTGACGTGGTACTGCGCGCCGGTCAGCTCGGCGAGGGCATGGCCCCCGGTGACGTAGTCGTTGTGGATGTGCGTCTCGAAGACGTGCTTGATCTCGACGCTCTCGGTGCGTGCGAGGTCGAGAACTCGGTCGATGTCCCGCTGGGGGTCGACGACGATCGCCACGGCTCCGTCGTGGGCGAGGTAGGAGCGGTCGCCGAGCGATGCGGTCTCGATCGTGCGGACGGTGATCCGGTGAGCAGTCATGGCAGTTTCCTCGGGGTGGCAAGAAATACCCTCCTGGGTATCATATCGCTTGCAACTCTAGTACCCCCCTGGGTATTCTCGTCAAGTCGTCGGCGCATACCCCGATAGGTATGCTGTCGTCAGCATCCGTTCCGCTCACAGACTTCTCCAGGAGCCACCATGGTCACCCTCAACACCGACGACATGACCCCTGTCATCAACCGTCTCCGCCGCGCCCAGGGTCAGCTCGGTGGGGTGATCCGCCTCATCGAGGAGGGGCGCGACTGCAAGGACGTCGTGACCCAGCTCGCCGCAGTGAACCGGGCCCTGGACCGGGCCGGCTTCGCGATCGTCTCCTCCGGGATGCGTCAGTGCATGACCGAAGGTGAGCAGATGACGGCCGAGGACCAGGCGACGATGGAGAAGCTCTTCCTCACCCTCGCCTGACCCTCCCCGCGGTTTGCTAGCCTCGGGGACGGATCCACGACCGATCCCCGGACGAGGGGAGCCGTACCCGGACAGCGACAAGACGGCCCATTTCTGTCATCACGACGAAAGGGCTGTCATGGCATGGATCATCCTCATCATCTCCGGGGTCCTCGAGGCCGTCTGGGCGACCGCACTCGGACGCTCGGCGGGCTTCACGAACCGCCCCGCGACGATCGTCTTCGGGGGCGCCCTCGTGCTCAGCATGCTCGGCCTGGCCCAGGCGATGCGCACCCTCCCCACCGGCACGGCCTATGCGGTGTGGGTCGGCATCGGCGCATCCTTGACCGTGCTCTATGCGATGTACACGGGCACCGAGCCGGTGACCCTGGCACGCGCGCTATTCCTCAGCCTCATCATCATCGGGATCATCGGGCTCAAGGTCGCGACCTGATCGAGTGAGTCTGGGGGCTCAGACCCCCCAGCGGCTCCCGCCAGATGGGGCACGTCATGCACCGGCCGCCTCCCCGCCCGCGGCCGAGCTCCGAGGCTGAGATCTCCAGGACCTCGACACCGGCCTGACGCAGCAGCCGGTTGGTGTGGACGTTGCGGTCGTAGCCCACGACCACGCCCGGCTCGAGTGCTACGACGTTGTTCCCGTCGTCCCACTGCTCGCGGTGCATCCCGTACATGTCCCCACCGGTGTTGACGACGTTGAGGTCGACACCGAGGGCGGCGTTGACCGCGTCGATGAAGGTCCCGGAGAAGCGCTCGAGCGTCAGTCCCGAGGCTGTCGCGCTCGTCGGACGGAGCACGAGCGGGACGATGTTGTCGACGACCGGGCCGAAGGCGGTCGCGGTCTCGGCGTCGCAGAACGTGAACACCGTGTCCAGGTGCATCGCCGCCCGCAGCTTGGGCAGGCTGGCAATGATGACCTGTTCAGCCGCGTCCTGCGTGAAAAGAGAACGGGCGAGCTGCGTGATCGCCTGGTGCGAGGTGCGCTCGCCCATGCCCACGAGGACGGTGCCGTTGCCGATCGGCATGACGTCCCCGCCCTCGAGCGTGGCGCCCGAGGACCCGTGGGTCCCGGAGCGCCCGGGCTCCTCGGCGTCCCCGAACCACAGGTCGAAGGGCTCGTCGACGAAGCGCGGGTGGAACTTGTAGAGGGAGGCGGTCAGGAGGGTTTCCGGCCGGCGAGCCGGCCAGTACATCGGATTGAGGGTCACCCCGCCGTAGATCCAGGAGGTGTTGTCCCGCATGAACAAGGTGTTCGGCAGCGGCGGCAGGATCCACTCGAACTGGTCCCGCAGGCCCTCCTGGAGGGCGGCGAGGAACGGCCCGCCGATGTCGTCCGGCAGCTCGGTGTAGGACACCCCGCCGATGAGGTGATCGGCAAGGTCGGCGGCGGACAACGACTCCAGCCACTGCCTCGTGGGTTCGACGAGGCCGAGGCCCACCTCCTCGAGGGTGACACGGCGGTCGAGGATCCAGTCCCGTGCCTCCGGCAGAGCGACGACCTGGGCGAGCATCTCGCCCAGCTCGAGCACCTCGATGCCCCGGTCGGTCATGAGCCGCCGGAACTCGGCATGGTCGGCACGGGCCCGTTCGACCCACAGCACCTCGTCGAAGAGCAGGCTCGATGCCGTGTCGGGAGTCAGCCGGGTGTGTGCCAGGCCAGGCGCGGCCACGAGGACAGTCCGCAGCCGGCCCACCTCGGAGTGCACACCGGTGGAGGGACGGTCAGGACCAGGAGCGGCTGGGATCACCTCGCCACTCTTGCATGATCACCCCCATGCGCGCAGGACCGGACCGGCTCAGTCGCTGAGCGGGTTCTCCTTGGTGGCGAGCTCGGCACGGGCCCGCTTCGCCGTCTCGGCGTGCGACTCCGACCAGGCCTCGGCCTCCTCGGCCTGGGTCTTCGCGTCGTGGGACGGCATCCGCCACCGGGCCGTCGTCAGTCCCGCGTCAGAGGCACGCTGGAGGGCCTCGTTGATGACGCGCTCGGCCTCATCGCGGCCGGCCCAGTGCGCACCCTCGACCGACTTGCCGGGCTCGAGGTCCTTGTAGGTCTCGAAGAAGTGCTGGATCTCGAGCCGGTCGAACTCGCTGATGTGCTCGATCTCGGTGATGTGCGTCTTGCGGGGGTCACCCGCCGGGATGCAGAGGATCTTGTCGTCGCCCCCGGCCTCGTCACGCATGTGGAACATGCCGATGGGGCGCGCACGCACGAGGCACCCGGGCCACGTCGGCTCGTCGAGGAGGACCAGCGCGTCCAGCGGGTCACCGTCCTCGCCGAGGCTGTCCTCGACGTATCCGTAGTCGGAGGGATAGGCCATCGACGTGAAGAGAAGACGGTCCAGGCGGATGCGCCCGGTGGCGTGATCGACCTCGTACTTGTTCCGAGCTCCCTTGGGGATCTCGATCGTGACGTCGAACTCCACTGCTTCGCTCCTTTACCAGCCGGACCGTGCTCGGGACGGCTCTCGTGACCTACGCTGCTACGGGACAGTCTTGCACTCCTTGTCGACCCTCTCGAACCAGCACGGCCCCTGACGGCGAGAGATCGGGCACATTGTCGGTGGGCGGGTCGTTTCCATCGGCGGGGGACCCGTCGAGAAATCCCGACGGGCGAGAAGAGGAAGGGACGCGCG